>JANOCQ010000058.1:0-3825 GCA_031412255.1 Paracoccaceae bacterium
ACGCCGCCGGCCATGCCGTGACCTTCATCGACACCGCGCCCGCGGCATCTCCGGTCCGCTCAGCGCGCGGTCGCAGCGGCAGGCCGAAAAGGGGGCGCAAGGGCGCTACGCGCCGGATGACCTCATAGGCCAGGGCACACCCGCCGATCGTGCCCAGCAGGATAAACGGGGCCTCCGCCCAGACCGGCAGGCCGAATGACCAGGCTCCCAGGCAGACGATCAGCGTCTGGTGCAGGATGTAGTACGGAAAAACTGCTTCGCTGAGATAGCGCAATGTTGGACCGGATCGGTTGAGGTAGCGTTGCGCGTAGCCGAGCAGGCTCGCAATCACCGCCCACAGGTAGATGATCCGCATGAGACTGAGTACGCCCTCCCACATGCCGTCAGGGGGTGTTGGAGACAACGACACAGCAAAGCGGACAGCCCCGACCGTCAGCGCGAGCGCCAGCGCCTGATGCCGCGCCCGGTCGATGGCCTGCCAGAAGGCCGTGCTCTTGGCAGCCAGGTAGCCGAATACCACCATCGTCAGCGAATTGGCATGGTTGAACCAGTCGTCAACGATGGCATGCGTTACCGGGAATGTGTCGCTCAGCAGCGCATCGTACACCACGAGGGGAATGAGCGGCAGCAACAGAACCAGCGCGCCGCGGCCAGCCCATAGTCGGTCGAACGGACCGCGCAGTTTCTGGAGCAAGGGCCGAAACGGCACCAGCAGCAGTGTGTAAAGCAGGATGTAGACCACGTACCACAAGTGATTGTAGGTTGGCGTGATGATCGAAAATTCGAGGTCGAAGTCGAGATATTGCCACCAGAACTCCACGTAGTTCGGCCCAATCTCGCCCTTGGCCAGGAGCTCGAAATAAGCCTGCGGCGTCACCCAGACGAAGAAGCCGAAAAGGATCGGAATGCCCAGCCGTGCCAGGCGCCTGGGCAGCAGGCGGCGGGCCGGTAGTTTATCCAAGGCGAATTTCAGTGCGACGCCGGAAATGAAGAACAAGAGCGGTAGTCGCCAAGGCGCGATGAGCCGCATGAGAGGCTCCAGCGCGGTCGACGCAAAGGGGCTCTTCACGTGCCAGTCCCAAGTCACATAGAACATGCCGACGTGGTAAAAGATCAGAAAGCCGAAGGCGATGACGCGCAGCCAATCCAGGTCGTGGCGGCGGGTGTCTTGGGCGGGGGTGACGATCATGCCGGTCTCCATTTCGAGGCAGGCATCCGGCTTAGGCGCCTGACTGAAACTCGCCAACGGTCGGGGTACAAGCGGCGGCGCGGCGGGATAAGCGGCGGCAAGCGAGGCGGAACTGCGGTGAGTGGACGGTGACGGCGCATTGGGCAGAACCATTGGATGAACGAGAAATCGATCGGCTGGTGCTGATCCGGGTTTGGGCTCCAACCGCCGTCTTCCTAGCGGCCGTCGCTGTGATCAACGCTCTCACGTTGATCACCGAGGCCGAGCGCGCGGGGCTTCCCTATGACGCGCGTCAACCCTGGATCCTCGAGGGAAGCAGTGTCGCTGTCCTGTTCTGTCTTGTTCCAGCCGTGGCCTGGTTCGAGCGGCGGTTTCCCTTCGCAGCGGACACCTGGCCGCGCATTTTGGGCTGGCATTTGCTGGGAAGTCTCCTGTTTGCGGCGGCCCACATTGTGGGCCTCCTGCTCCTCAGAACGTTGATTTTTGGCGCTCTGGGCCAAGTGTATCAATTCCTCGGAGACCCCCTGACCGACATTGTCTACGAGTACCGCAAGGACCTGTTACCCTATGCAGTGATCGTCATTATCTTTTCGCTGACGCGCGGTTTGGAGCTGGCCCGGCGGGAGGCAGAGGCGGCACGTCGCGATGCGCGTGAGACGGGTCAGCTGACACTGAAATCTGGCGGTCGCACCATCTTCCTGGAGGCCAAGTCGCTTGATTGGGCCGCAGCGGCCGGCAACTATGTAGAGATACGAGCCCATGGTGCCACGCACCTCGTTCGCACCAGTCTTGCGGCACTGGAGCAGCAGTTGTCAGAGGCGGGAGCGCCAGTGGCCCGCGTACACCGCTCGCGTCTCGTCAATCGGAGCAAGGTTCGGGAGATAGTCCCAACCGGGGACGGCGATTTCACCATCCACATGGCCGACAGAACCACCTTGCGAGGCTCACGCCGGTATCGGGACGCCCTGCGGTAGCCCCAGTCGAGACCTTCCGCTCCGGAAGGCGCTTTCAGGATCTGGCCAAGGCACCTGGAGTGTAACCAAGGCTGCGAACGAAATGGCGGTGGAGATGCGCTTGATCAGAGAAGCCGCAGGCAGCAGCGACGTCGGCCAAGGGGTGGCCTGAACTTATCATTTGGCGAGCCTGGTGCAGGCGACGCTGGACTCGGTAGGCGTGCGGAGGAAGTCCCGTCGTCGTCCTGAACGTGCGAAGGAAATGAAATTGGCTCAACTGGCACATGTCGGCCAGCATCTTCAGACTCATCTCCGTCGAAGGGTCCGCATCGATCGTCTGGCGCGCCGGCGCAATGGCCTCCGCCCGGACTTCGGCCCTGGGGTTGCGAAGGTCCATGAGATCGCCAACCGTCTCCACAAGAAGGCTTTCAAGCGCAAGATCGTTCGCCACGTTGCTCGTCAACGCGGCATGCAAATCGATGAAAGCGCGTGCCGTGGCCGGACGGTCGAGCACCGGATGGACAAGCTCCGATCCTGCGGGCAGGTCGAGTCCAGAAAACACCGCCGCCATCGCCTCCGGGCGGATGTAGAGCATTCGCCAGTGGCGCGATGCATCGCCGATCGGGACGCCGTCATGCACTTCGCCTGGATTGACGGTGATCACCTGACCGCGAACGGCCCGGACCGGGCCCCTCCCGCTTGCGGAGTCCTGTGCGCCTCCTAGGACAACGCCAAATCCAAACTCGTCGTGGGTGTGCCGGCCAAAGGCCTTCGCCGAACGGGCCTCCACGGCC
This sequence comes from Paracoccaceae bacterium, assembly GCA_031412255.1. GTDB lineage: Bacteria > Pseudomonadota > Alphaproteobacteria > Rhodobacterales > Rhodobacteraceae > Tabrizicola. The sequence goes on from JANOCQ010000058.1 coordinate 2,937, forward strand.
ATGATGCCCGGATGGCGGGTGCGGCAGGGCAGGATCTGCTCGATTGGCGATGCCGTTTCTTGCTGTCGCGTCACGTCACCACTTTCCCGCCTATTGGACCAGTGGGCAGCGACGCTGCCGCAAGCCAGCAATTTCGTTCAAGACCGCAGCCGGTGCAATGCAGAAAACTCCGCGCCGAAAGGAACTCCTCATGCCGGACAAGACCCTCGGATATCTGCTGCTTGCCCTCGCCATGGCGACGGTCGGGACAACGGTGATCGCCTCCAAGCTGATCGCAAACGAGATCCCGCCCTTCACTGCGACCGCCCTTCGGTTCGCGCTCGCTCTGCCGGTCCTGGTGCTGATCATGATTGTGCGACGAACACGGCTTCCGGCGTTGCCGCGCCGCACCTGGGGCCTGCTAGCGCTTCAGGCCGGCGCAGGAAGCGCGGGGTACACGGTCCTGCTGATTTCGGGACTGTCATTCCTGCCTGCCTCGGACGCAGGCGTGGTGATCGGTACGCTGCCCGCGGTGACTGCAATCTTTGCCGTCGCAATTCTTGGCGAACGGCCCCGGCCAAAGACTGCCTTTGCTGTGGCGTGTGCAACGCTTGGCGTTTTAGCGGTGGCCTGGCAGGGCAAAAGCCCCGGGTCGCTGATCGGAATCACCCTGATTCTGGGGGCCGTGATCTGCGAAAGTGCGTTCATCCTGATGCAGAAGCGCATGGGAACGCCGCTCGTCCCGCTGGCGCAAGCAACAACCATGACCGGTCTTGGCCTCGTTTTGACCCTGCCATTTGCCACTATCGAAGTGGCGGAATGGGCCCTGCCTATTCCGGCGCTAGCGGCGGTTGGCTGGTATGCCCTTGTGCCCACGGTGGGCGGGTTCCTGCTGTGGTATGCGGGTGCC
>JANOCQ010000059.1:0-8220 GCA_031412255.1 Paracoccaceae bacterium
CGGAACTGGATGCCGAAGTGCGCGAGGGCTATGCCAGGTACGACTTCCAGGGCGTATTCCAGAAGCTCTTCACCTTCTGCACCACCGACCTGTCGGCGATCTATTTCGACGTCCGCAAGGACTGTCTTTACTGCGATCCGGAGGGCAGCCTGACGCGGCGGTCGTGCCGGACGGTACTGGATATCCTTTTCCACCGGCTGACCACCTGGCTGGCCCCGGTTCTGGTCTTCACGATGGAGGAAGTCTGGCTGGAGCGGTTCACGGGCGAGGAGTCCTCCGTCCATCTGATCGACTTCCCCGAGACGCCGAAGGCCTGGCTGGATGAAGCCTTGGCCGCCAAGTGGGACCAGGTGCGCGAAGTGCGCCGGGTGGTGACGGGTGCCTTGGAAGTGCAGCGGACGGCCAAGGTGATCGGCTCCAGCCTGGAAGCGGCGCCGACGGTGTTCGTCTCGCCGGTGATGATGTCCATCCTGGAGACGGTGAAGTTCGAGGAGTTGTGCATCACCTCGTGCATCTGGCTGTCGACGAATCCTGCCCCCGAGGATGCGTTCCGGTTGCCGGACGTCGCCGACGTGGCGGTGGTCTTCAAGCCCGCGAAGGGCGAGAAGTGCGAACGTTGCTGGCGGGTCTTGCCGGACGTCGGCACGCACAAGCACCCCGGCACCTGCCAGCGCTGCAACGACGCGCTGGGCTGACGTAGGGGGACTGAAACTTTTCAACTCAAAGCGTGGTATCCTCCCCTGACCAGGGGAGGACAGCCATGATCTACCAAAGCCCGTATCCGCCGATTCCGCTGACCGGCGAAAGCATCACCGAGCGTGTGTTTCGCGGGCTGGAGGGCGACCCTGAAAGGGTTGTGCTAATTGACGGCCCCTCCGGGCGGGAGATGACGGCTGGGGCCTTGGTCGAGGGGGTCCGGCAGCTGGCCGGTGGGCTGCTGGCGCGGGGCATCGGCCAGGGCGATGTGGTCGCGATCCTGGCGCCGAACTGTCCGGACTATGCGGTGGTGTTCCACGGCGTCGCCTATGCCGGGGCGACGGTGACGACGATCAATCCGACCTACACGGCGCCGGAGGTGGCGCATCAGCTGGAGGACTCCGGGGCGAAGCTGCTGGTGACGATCCCGGCGTTTCTGGAGACGGCACGGGCGGCGGCTGGGGGGCGGGAGATCTTTGTGATCGGTGAGGCGGAAGGGGCGGAGCCGCTAAGCGCGTTGATGGGGAAGCCGCTGGCGGCTCAGGTGCCGGTGGACGCGGCGGTGGATGTGGTGGTGCTGCCCTATTCCAGCGGGACCACAGGTTTGCCAAAGGGCGTGCGGCTGACGCATCGGAACCTGGTGGCCAACGTGGACCAGTGTCTTGCCGTGATTGGCTGCGAGCCGGGAGAATGGTCGGTGGGGTTCCTGCCGTTCTTCCACATCTACGGCCAAACCGTGCTGATGAACATGCATTTGGCTGCGGGGGCTGGAGTGGTGACGATGCCCCGGTTCGATCTTCAGCAGTTCCTGACCCTGGCCTCGCAGCACCGGACGTCGACCTTGTTCAGCGCGCCCCCGGTGGCGGTGGCCTTGGCGAAGCATCCGATGGTGGCGGAGTTCGATCTTGGGCATGTGGAGCGGTTCTTCTCTGGCGCGGCGCCCCTTGGCGGCGATGTGGGCGATGCGGTGGCGGCGCGGCTGGGGTGCCTGTCGGTGCAGGGCTACGGGATGACCGAGATGTCGCCGGTCAGTCATGCCACCCCGCGCGGGCGGGCGCGGACGGGGTCGGTGGGGGTCACGCTGCCCTCAACCGAGTGCCGGATCGTGGTGGACGGGCGCGATGCCGGGCCGGGCGAGGCAGGGGAGCTTTGGGTGCGCGGGCCGCAGGTGATGGCGGGGTATCACAAGCGTCCCGACGCGACGGCGGCGACGCTGACCGAGGATGGCTGGCTGAAGACCGGCGACCTAGCCGAAGTGGACGCCGAAGGCTGGGTCTTTATCCGCGACCGGCTGAAGGAGCTGATCAAGGTCAAGGGGTTCCAGGTTGCCCCCGCCGAGGTCGAGGAGGCGTTGCTGACGTGCCCGATGGTGAAGGATGCCGCAGTGAAGGGCCTGCCGGATGACGAGGCGGGTGAGGTGCCAGTGGCCTTCGTCGTGCCCGCCGAAGGGGCCGACGAAGCCGTGATCCGGGCGCATCTGGCCGCACGGCTGGCGCATTACAAGTTGCCCCGGCGGATCAGCTTCATCGAGGCGATCCCGAAGTCGGCCTCGGGCAAGATCCTGCGGCGGATGCTGCCGGCCTAGGTCCCTGGGGCGGTAGGGGAAAAACTTCGCCGAGGGTTACAGACCCCCGGCGAAGAGTCAGGCCGAAGCGCTTACGGGGAGACCGCGAGGCGTCGGCGTCGTTTGAAAACGGCTGGTTTTGACGATGGCGTCGGCAAGGCTGTCGCCCCGCCGCAAAGCCACAAGATCGTCGCGGGTAAGCCCGATGTCGTCCAAGAGGCGGTCATCTTCACGTTCCAGCAGGAACGCGGTCGAGCGGCGCAGCTGCAGAAGGGCGAAGAGGCGGGCGAACATGATGGTCTCCTTTGCTTGAGACCAAGAAATAGGCCTGGATTTGACATTTCACAAACGAATAGGTTTGATGGGTGACATAAGTCTGACTCATGGGTGTTCAATGCAGCCGCTGGACAGTGACCTGATGCGCAGTTTTCTGGCCGTGGCCGATGCCGGGTCCGTCACGGCGGCGGCGGGTCGGCTTTACCGCACGCAATCAGCGGTCAGCCTGCAGGTGAAGCGGCTGGAGGAAAGCCTGGGCCAACCCCTCTTCGACCGGCAGGCGCGCGGCGTGGTGCTGACCCCGCGGGGCGAGCAACTGGTGCCCTATGCGCGACGGGTGGTGGCACTTCTGGATGAGGCGGCGGTGGCCTTGCGGGAAAAGCCGCTGGTCGGGCCGGTGCGGGTCGGGATCTCGGACGAGTATTCGGGAACCGTCCTGCCCCGCGCCCTGGCGGCCTTCGACGAGCGGCACGAGGGGGTGCAGGTCTCGGTCCGGGTGGACCATTCAGCGTCGCAGATCGCGGCGTTGGAGGCGGACGAGATCGATCTCGGCGTAATCTATGATTGGCAGTATGTGCAGGACGGCGAGGTTCTGTGCATCGACCCGACCGTCTGGGTCACCTCAGTGACGCATGCCCAGCATCTGCGGCGACCGGTGCCGGTGGCGATGTATTTCAAGTCGGAGTGGAGCCGGGATTACGTGGAAGGCTCGCTGAACCGGCTTAGCATCGACTGGCGCGCGGCCTGGTCCTGCGACATGGCGGCCGGCTTTAGGGTGGCGGTGACGAACGGGATGGCGATTGCGCCCCTGTCCCGCAGCACGATCCCGGCGGGCTGTCGCGAACTGACGACGGAAGACGGGTTCCCCATCGTCGACCAGGCGCGGGTGGTGCTTCGGCGAAACCCGCGCGGGACATCTCCGGCGGTGGAGGGGATGGCCGAGGTGCTGCGACAGGCTTTCGCTCCGCTGCGCGAGGGGGGACGATGATCCGGGCCGGGATCACGGGGCCGTTCGGGCCGGTCAGCCTGGTTGAGCGGGACGGGGTCCTGGTAGGGCTGGAGTGGCGGCTGCCCGACGCGCAGGGGGAAAGTGCGGTGCTGACCGAGGGGCTGGCGCAACTGGCCGCGTACTTCGATGGGCGCTTGCAGCGGTTTGACTTGCCGCTGGATTGGGGCACGGGGCTGAACGAAGCTGTCCGGCGCGCGATGGCCGCGATCCCCCGGGGCGAGACGCGGACCTATGGCCAGATCGCCAATGCGGTGGGGGCCCCGGCACAGGCGGTGGGGCAGGCCTGCGGGGCGAACCCTTTGCCGATCGTCATTCCCTGCCACCGGGTGACGGGGACGAACTGGTTCGGCGGCTTCTCTGCCCCCGGCGGGGTGGAGACAAAGGCGGCCCTGCTGCGGCACGAAGGTGCGCTGCTGCTATGAACGATGTGCGGGATGCCATTTTAGACCTGGCACTTCAGCGAGGACGGGAGAAATCGCTTTGCCCGTCTGAAGTGGCCAAAGCTCTGGAGCCCGAGGACTGGCAAGTGTTGATGCCCGAAGTTCGCCGGGTGGCGGCGGGGATGCCCGAAATAATGGCAACGCAGCTTGGGGTGGAGGTGGACCCGGCTACCGCACGGGGGCCGATCCGGCTTCGGCTGCGCTGATGCACTGCGGTAATGCGCGCTGTCCACTTCAGCCAAGGTCTGAGCGTATCGACGGAACAAGACTGGACTCAAGCGACAGCTTGTGCGCCGCCCTGCCGGAGCTTACGGCTTGCGTGACAGTTTCATGACGGGTGCGATTTGACCCTTGGCGTCTTCCTTGCCGTCCTGGGCGCGGCTTTCCTGCATGCGCTTTGGAATGCGCTGATCAAGGTGGGAACCTCGAAGGTCGGCGGGATGGTGATCTTGTCCATCGTCGAGGTGCCGATCGGGCTTGCGGTGGTGATGCTGACCCCGGCCATCGACCGGGCGGCGGTGCCTTGGGTTATCGCAGCTGGGTGCACGCATTTCGCCTACAAGTTCTTCCTGACCTATGCATACGACCGGGGCGACCTGTCCCGCGTCTACCCCATCGCCCGCGGCGCCGCGCCGATGATCGTGGCGCTTTTCGGCGCGGCATTTCTGGCTGATGCGGTGACGAAGCAGGAATACATCGGCATCGCGGTGCTTGCCGCTGGCATCCTGCTGATGGCGCGCGGTGTCTTTACCAGTGGCGAGGACCGAAAGCTGCTGCCCTTCGCCTTGGGTTCGGCCTGCGCGACGGCAACTTATACTCTGATCGACGGCCTGGGTGCGAGGGTATCGGGCTCGCCCGCCGCGTATGTTGCCTGGGTCTTCGTGGCGGACGGCGTGTTCTTCACACTTGGGATGCTTGCGCTCAGGGGCTGGGACGTGATCCCGCGCAACTGGCACGCCTGGCGGATGGGGGCCTTCGCCTCGGCCGCCAGCTACGGGGCCTACGCCGTCTCGATCTGGGCAATGACCTTCGCCCCGATCGCAGTGGTGGCCGCGCTGCGCGAGACCTCGATCCTCTTTGCGGTGCTGATCGGCTGGCTGATCTTCGGCGAGAAGATGGGCCGGGAAAAGGGCGTGGCTGCGCTGATCATCGTCGCCGGGGTGATGCTGACACGATTGTAACGGGCCGGGTACCGCGCGCGGTCGCGGTCGTTTTTTGCGAAGGTCCGGCACAGAGTGGCGACGTCAGCAAGAAGTGCGGTCAGCGCACCCTGCGGATGCCCTCGGGGACGATCTGCTGCACGATCCCGGCGAGGCAGAGATAAAGCGAGGTCAGCACCAGAAGCCATTTGGCTATGGGTCCCTCGTTGAAGTCCCACCACGCTGCCCAGCCGGCCAGAGCGATCCACGCGACGCAGACGCCCAGCGAGATCTCGTACCAACGGCTTGTCCGCACTGGGTGGATGAACTTTAGATTGGTGAACATGGTGACGGTCAGCAGGATCACCACAAGGAGGATGACCATCTCTCCGGGCTGGGTGGCGAAGAGGACCAGCACAACCATGTTCCAGCAGGCGGGAAAGCCGGCAAAGCTTTTGTCCTTGGTCTTCATCCGGGTGTCGGCAAAGTAGATCACCGAGCCGTAACAGATCACGATGATCGCCAGCCAACCGGTCCAGCCGGGCAGGAGGCCGGATTTGAAAAGCGCAAAGGCCGGGATGAAGACGTAGGTAAGGTAGTCGACGATCAGATCCATCAGGACCCCGTCATGAGTGGGCCAGTTCTTCCTGACGTCGAAGCGCCTGGCAAGCGGACCGTCGATCCCGTCGACAATCAACGCCACGACCAGCCAGAGGAACATCAGGCTCCAATTCTCTTCAACGGCGGCCAGCATTGCAAACATCGACAGCACCGCACCCGATGCGGTGAGGAGATGGACCGAGAGAGCTTTCAGGCGCGGAGTCATGAGGACTTGATGGCGGATTACGGCGCGCGGTGCAACTGGATGGTTCCGCATTCAGGCGCGGGGATGGGCTTTTTCGTAGACCTCCATCAGCCGGGCCGCATCCACGGCGGTGTAGGCCTGGGTGGTGGAAAGCGAGGCATGGCCCAGGAGTTCCTGGATCGCGCGCAGGTCTCCGCCGGCCGACAGAAGATGCGTGGCGAAGCTGTGGCGCAGTGCGTGGGGCGTTGCGGTGGCGGGCAGGCCCAGGCGGAGGCGGGCGCGCTCCATCGCTGCCTGGATCAGGCGCGGATTGACGGGACCACCGCGCGCGCCCCGAAAAAGCGCCTTGCCTGGGGGCAGGTCGAAGGGGCACTGGCGGACGTAATCGGCGACGGCCTCGGCGGCGGTCGGAATCACCGGAACCGGGCGGGTCTTGCCGCCTTTGCCAGTGATGCGCAGCGTGGGTGGCAGGGGATGGTCGCCCCCGGTAAGGGAGAGAGCCTCCGAGATGCGGAGGCCGAGACCATAGAGAAGCGTGGCGATAGCGGTGTCGCGGGCGGCAATCCAGTCTTCGCGCGCATCGTTGCCGATCTCGGTCAGCATCGCGGCGGCCCCGTCTTCCGACAGGGGCCGGGGCAGCTTGCGCCGGAACTTGGGGCCGCGGGCTGAAAGGACGGTTGTCGCGTCGGCCCCGGTGCGGTCGGCGGCCCAGGCGGTGAAGCCTTTGACAGCGGATAGCGCACGGGCAAGGGAGCGGGCGGACAGGCCGCGCGACCGCTCCTCGGCCATCCAGGCGCGGAGGTCGGACTGGGTGGTGCGGGCTACGGCGGCAATGCCATCCGCCCCGCCACGATGGCTTGCGAGGAACTTCAGGTAGCGAGAGACATCGCGACGATATGCCTCGACGGTGTTCGCGGCCGCACCTTCCAGCGCCTGCAGGTGCGAGAGCCACTGCGTCAGCGCCGCACCGATCGCGGGGCTGAGGAAGGGGTCGGTCAGCCCAGCCACCGGCGCATCGAGCGTTCGAAGACGCCCGCGAAGAAGGCAAGCAGATCAGTACCATGCGTGGACTTGAACTGGGTCGGGTCTTCGGACGCGAAGACCAGCATTCCTGGCAGGCGGTTCGGGCCGAGGTCGAGTTTCATCAAGGCCTCGGACTGCAGGTCCTCGGCGCGGTCTCCGTAGAGGGTCGGGGCAAGGGTGGTGATGGAGCGGAGCACGATCTGCCGACCGGGGCCGTTGCGGCCGTTGGTCAGGTAAGTGCCGACAAAGCCCGCGGGCGCGACTTGCAATACGTCTCCGAGGCGGCGGAGGGTGGGGTCGGAAGTGCTGTCCTCTTGCAGGGTTTCCAGCACCAGGCGGACGACGTCGACGCGGAGGGTCTGGGCGACCTCGGTGGTCAGGGCCTTGATGCAGGCCTCGAAATTGGTGGGCTCCAGAAGCGACAGCACGGCACGGTGGACCTGGTTGGTGCCGGCCAGATTCTCGTAAGCCGCTGCAATCACGGAGCGATGGGTGTCTTCCAGCCGGTCGAGACGGCTCTCCAGGCGCTGCATGGCGATGCCCCGCAGGTCGACGACGTTGGCACCGAGTTCGCGTTCGTTGGCGGAGACGAGGGCGTTCATCACGTCGCGGTCTTCCAAAAGCCGCTCGGGCTCGGCAAGGATCCGGTCGCGGAGGTCGGGTTCGATCATGGGAGGGCCAGTTTCCGTCGGAATTCCTGCGGACTATAGGCCGAAGCTCAGGTGGATGGCGACAGCTTTTCGATGGGGACGGCGGGGGATGGGGCAGGGATGCAACAGTGGGTCTGGAAGCCGTATGGGTTCGGTATGGAAACCGTCCATACGCACGTATGGGTCGGCTGGCGTTAACCTTTGGGCGCCACGGTGGGGGCCGCAAAGGACTCTGCCATGCCCGACCTCAAGAAACAGACCCCCCGCCAGCGTGCCCAGATGACCTACATGATGGACGTCATGCGGCGTCTGGAATGGGACCTGCACAACACCATCGAACTGACCGGACGTATCCCGGAGGCGTGGCACCAGATCGCCACGGCGACGCCGCGCGCGGCGAAGGTGAAGGTCACGCTGGCGCTGGAGGCGGATGTGCTGAAGTTCTTTCGGTCCATGGGCAAGGGCTACGGGCCGCGGATCAACGACGTCTTGCGCAGCTACATGCACGCCCGGCTGGCGGGGGTGATCCGGGGGGCCGAGACGCTGGCGCATTACCGGGAGCGGGAGGAGGCCCATGCGGGGGAGAAGCCGCAGTTCGGGGATGTGGCGAAGGCGATG
>JANOCQ010000060.1:0-25474 GCA_031412255.1 Paracoccaceae bacterium
GGGTGCAGGTCGATGCGGATTTCGTCATCGCCAAGACCCTGCAGAAGCCGGGCAAAGACCTCGTGGGTGTCGGTGGACAGGCCCTGCCAGTAGGGCGCGTAATGGCGGGTCGTCTCGTGCTCCAGCGCGGCGGCGTCCCAGCCTGACAGGCGCTCGCGCAGGGCAAGTGTGGCGTCGGCCTGCCGATTCTCGCGGTTCAGGGTTTCAAGCCCGCCTTCCAGTGCGTCGGCGGTCTGCTTGTAAAGCTGCCGCAGCAGCATGGCCTTCCAGTTGTTCCAGGTGCCCGGCCCCACGCCGCGGATGTCGCAGACGGTCAGCACGGTCAGCAAGTCCAGCCGCTTGCGGGTGCGAACCGCCTTGGCAAAGTCGCGCACAGTCCGGGGATCACCGATGTCGCGCTTTTGCGCCATGTCGGACATGAGAAGGTGATAGCGCACCAACCATTCGACCGTCTCGCATTCTTCGGCATCCAGACCTAACCGGGGAGCCAGCCGCCGGGAAATCTGTGCGCCGAGGATGGAGTGATCCTCGGGCCGTCCCTTGCCGATGTCGTGCAGAAGAAGCGCCACATACAGCACCCGCCGGTTCACGCCGTCCTTCAGGATCGAGGAGGAAAGCGGCAGATCCTCGACCAGTTCGCCGCGTTCGATCTGGGCCAGGCAACTGATCGTCTGGATGATATGCTCGTCGACCGTATAGTGGTGGTAGACGTTGAACTGCATCATCGCGACGATGGGTTCAAATTCCGGGATGAAGGCGGCCAGCACCCCCAACTCGTTCATCCGGCGCAAACTGCGTTCCGGGTTGCCGTGCTTGAGCAGCAGGTCCAGAAAGATGCGCTGTGCTTCGGGGCTTTCGCGCATTTCGTCGTCAATCAGGTCCAGGTTGGCCGCCACGATCCGCATGACGTTCGGATGCAGCAGATACTTGGTCCGCAGCGCCTCTTCGAAAACGCGCAGCAGGTTCAACTTGTCCTTGAGAAACGCCTTGGCATCGACCACGTCGATCCGGCCCTGCACCAACTTGTAGCCCGTCTGCACCCGCTTGGTTAGCTTGAAGATGCCGAAAAGGCTGGCTTCGCGCTTGGCGTGGCGGGCTTCCAGTTCCGTCAGGAAGACTCGGGTCAACTCGCCTACGCGGGTGGCCAGGCGGAAGTAGTCCTGCATGAAATGTTCGACCGCCCGCCGCCCGGCAGTGTCTCGGTAGCCCATCCGGGCCGCGACCTCGACTTGCAGGTCGAAGGTCAGGGAATCGGTCGGCCGTCCGGTGATGAAGTGCAGATGGCAGCGCACGGCCCACAGGAAGTCCTCGGCTTGCGCGAAACTGTCGAATTCCTCACGCGACAGAAGGCCCGCGCCGACCAGTCCCTCGGCCGAAGGCACCCGGTGCAGGTATTTCCCGATCCAGTACAGCGTCTGAAGGTCCCGAAGGCCCCCCTTCCCTTCCTTTACGTTCGGTTCCAGCACATAGCGCTGTCCGCCCTGCCGCTTGTGCCGCTCGGCCCGCTCGGCCAGCTTTGCCTCGATGAATTCCGGACCGGAGTTCCTGAAAAGCTCGCCCCAGAGCTTGGCATCCAGTTCTTCGCCCAACGGGCGGTGGCCGCAGATGAAACGGTGCTCCAGCAGCGCGGTGCGGATCGTGATGTCCTCGCGCCCAAGGCGGATGCAGTCCTTCACCGTGCGGCTGGAATGGCCGACCTTCAGCTTCAGGTCCCACAGCATGTAAAGCATCGTCTCGATGACGCTTTCCGCCCAGGGGGTGATCTTCCAGGGGGTCAGGAACAGAAGATCAACATCAGACTGCGGTGCCATCTCGGCCCGGCCGTAACCGCCGACGCCCAAGACGGCGATGCGTTCGGCTTCGGTGGGGTTGGCCAGCGGGTGCAGCCGCATGGCCGCAGCCAGCGTGACCTGCACCAGCACATCCGTCAGCGCAGCCTGTGCCGAGATCAAGGCCCTTGCGTGGCGCGGAGCAGAGCGGAAGGCAGTCTCGAACCCGGCCGTCGCTCCCGCTTTAGCGGCCTGCAACTCTTGCACCACCAGCGCGCGGGCAGCCTTCGCATCAGCCGCCAAGGGCAGTCGCGCAACCACTTGCACCGTCAGCGCCGCCGCGTCGGGCAAGGGATACCCGGGATTGGCCGCCGAAAGCTCTGGTTCAGCCGCGACGGCCTCTTGCACGATGGGGCGACCCTGCCCTAGAACCCGGCGCCGCCGAAGCTGCGTGGAGCCCCGTCGATGACCACGACCTGGTTCGCCCGGATCGTCGCCACGGCCAGACCGCGCTCGTTGGTGCCGTTCGGGAGCAGGCGGAAGATGCCTGATACCCCGGCAAATCCCGCCGATTGCGTCAGATCACCCTTGGACAGCGGCGCCCCACCCTTGGCTCGGTTTGCCAGCGCACCAATGGCCGCAATCCCGTCATAGGCCAGCGAGGCGACGGGGACCGGCTGGCTGCCATACGCGCCTTCGTAGCGTGCGCGGAACTGCGCCTGCAGGCCCGGGTCCGGCATGGCAAACCAGCCGCCCTGGACGCCCGGCAGCGCCAAGGTGGCCGGTGGGATGTCCCAGCGGGTCAGGCCGATGAACTGCGTGGTGGCTTTGTCGATCCCGTTGTCGACCAGAAGCTGGCTGAGGAGAGGCAGCGCCCCGGCCGTGTCAGCCGTCAGGAACAGCGCGGTGGCACCCGACGAGCGGGCAGTGCTCACGATACCCGATGCCGCCTGAACGATGCCGTTCTGCGAAAACTCGTAGGATGTGACACCCACGACCGAACCGCCAGCCGCCGAGACGCCGCGTTCGATCGCGGCCTTGCCGACCTCGCCCGCAACGTTGCGGTCGTGTACGATCAACACCTTGGACTTGCCGCTCTGCACCGCATACCGGGCCAACCGACGCGCGGTGTTGTCGAAGGTCTGGCCCAGCACGAAGACGTTGCCGCCGGCGATGGCTGCATTGTTGGAGAAGGCCAAAACGTTCACGCCCGAGTTCGCCACCGCGACGCCGGCAGCGTTGGCTTCCTCTGAATAGAATGGTCCCAGGATCACCTGGGCGCCTTCGTCCACCGCCTGCTTCGCGAGGGCGGCCGCCTTTGCGGGGCTGCCGCCGGTGCGGTAGACCTTGAGGTCGATGTCCACCCCCGAGAGGTCCGCCATCGCGAGCCGCGCCGCATTCTCGAGATTTTGGCCGAAAAGCTCGTCCTGGGACTGGCCCGATCCCGACGGGATCAGCAAGGCAACCTGGACCGAACCGCCATTTGCCGGAGGTGTCGTCCCCGGGCCCGACGCCACACAGCCCGACAGGACCAGGGCACCAAAGCCAAGAAGCATCTGGCCCAGCGACTTGCGGGCCCGGTGAAATACGGACAACATGGTGTTTCCTCACTGTTGCAGCGCGCTGCGTTTGTCGGTCAGGGTAATGGGTTCGACTGAGGAAGTAAACTTGTGAGGCAGACCTCGGACCCCACTGACGACCCCCACAAACCGGGCCTGCGCGCCATTCCGCCGGGGCTGCATTTCGTCTCGACTCCCATCGGCGCTGCCCGCGACATCACGCTTCGGGCGCTGGATGTCCTGGCCGGGGCGGATGTCCTGGTGGCCGAGGACACCCGCACCCTGCGCCATCTGATGGAGATCCACGGCGTCCCGCTGGGGGGGCGGCAGGTCATCGCCTACCATGATCATTCCGGCGAAGGGCAGATGCAGCGCCTGCTCGGTCTGCTGACCGAGGGAAAGAGCCTGGCCTACGCGTCGGAGGCTGGGACGCCGCTGATCTCGGACCCGGGGTTTGAACTGGCGCGGGCGGTGGCTGCGGCGGGCCTGCCGATGAGCGCGGCTCCAGGACCCTGCGCGGCGATCTGCGCCCTGACGCTGTCGGGGCTGCCGTCGGACCGGTTCTTCTTCGCGGGCTTCGCGCCCTCGGCCCAAGGAGCTCGGCGCAGCTTCCTGAAGGAACTTGCCGGGGTTCAGGCCACGCTGATCCTTTATGAAAGCCCCAAGCGCCTGGCTGCAATGCTGACCGACATGGCGGCTTTGCTTGGCGGCGAACGGCAGGCGGTGGTCTGCCGCGAGTTGACCAAACGGTTCGAAGAAGTGCTGCGAGGCAACCTGGACCATCTGGCGGCAGAGGTAGCCGCCCGGGACATCAAGGGCGAGATCGTCGTCCTCGTCGACCGGGCCGCCCGGACCGAGGCGACGGCTGCCGACATCGGCACGGCGCTGGAGGCTGCGTTGCGGACGATGTCCGTTAAGGATGCCGCAACTTTTGTGTCGCAAACTCTGGGTGTGTCGCGCAAGATCGTCTACCGGATCGCCCTCGACCGCAGTCAAGGATAGGCACATGCCGTTTGATTTCGAAGCCTCACCCGACGGGCAGACCCGCAGGTCCCGCGGGCTGACGAACTACCTAGCCGGTCACGCCGCAGAAGCCGCCGTAGCCCGGCTTTATGAAGATCGCGGGGTGACGATCTGTGAAAGGAACTGGCGGGGAATCACCGGGGAAATCGACCTCATCGGTCGCGAGGGCGATGTCATCGTCTTCGTCGAGGTGAAGCAAAGCCGGACCCACGACCTGGCCGCCACGCACATCTCCGATGCACAGATCCGGCGCATCTTCGCCACGGTGGACGAATTCGTTGCTGGCGAACCCGGCGGACTTCTGACCGATGTCCGGATAGATCTGGCGCTGGTCGATGGGCAGGGCTGCATCGACGTGGTGGAAAACGCCTTCGCGGGCTGAATTGCATCTTCCGTCGGCTTCGGCCATCACTCTCTGCGGATGAAGGAGTGAGCCATGCCCCTGAAGGTAGCCCTGCAGATGGACCCAATCGGGTCGGTCAACATCAACGCCGATTCGACCTTTCGCATCGCGCTGGAAGCCCAGGCCCGGGGGCATTCGCTGTTCTTCTACACACCGGATCGACTGGCCTTCGTCGAAGGCCGCGTCGTGGCCCGAGGCTGGCCCATCGAGGTCCGTCGGGAGCAGGGAAACCACGTGACATACGGTGTCGAGACCGAGGTCGACCTCGGCGACTACGATGTCGTCTGGCTGCGCCAGGACCCGCCCTTCGACATGGGTTACATCACCACGACACACCTGCTGGAGATGATCCATCCCCGGACGCTGGTGGTGAATGATCCCTTCTGGGTCCGCAACAGCCCCGAGAAACTTCTGGTCCTTAGCTTCCCGACATTGACGCCACCCACAGCCGTGGCGCGAGATCTGGCAACCATCCGGGCCTTCAAGGCGCGGCACGGCGACATCATCCTGAAGCCCCTGTACGGCAACGGGGGCGCCGGTGTCTTCCGGCTGGACCCGAATGACCGCAACCTTTCGTCCCTGCACGAGCTTTTCATGGGGATCAACCGTGAGCCCTTGATCGTGCAAAAGTTCCTGCCTGCGGTGGCCAAAGGCGACAAGCGGGTGATCCTGGTCGATGGCGAGCCGGTGGGTGCCATCAACCGCGTCCCCCAGGCTGGCGAGACCCGGTCCAACATGCATGTCGGCGGACGGCCCGAGAAAATCGGCCTGACCGAGCGCGACCTGGAGATCTGCCGTGCAATCGGTCCCGTCCTGCGGGAAAAAGGCCAGGTGTTCGTGGGGATCGATGTGATTGGCGACTGGCTGACCGAGATCAACGTCACCTCTCCCACCGGCATCCAGGAGTTGGAGCGGTTCGACGGCACCAACGCCGCCGCCCGCATCTGGGAAGTGATCGAGGCGAAGCGGGTCTAGGCCAGCCCACTGTCCGGGTAGGCGCTTACGATGTCCCAGACCAAGGCCTTCATCCACTCCTGCTGTTCGGCCGACGGCCACCCGGGCTTGCCGCGCAGGTTCGGTATTTCGCGCGGGTCATGACCATAGATGACAGCAAAATGCGCGACGCAGATCAGGTAGGTGCCCATTTCGTTCGGGTGGATCGTATCCACGAAGAGGTCCTTCATCTGCGACAACCCCGGAGCCGTCCCGGCCTGAATTGCGTCGTAGACCGCCGCCATGATCTTCGGCCCGGGGATTGCCCGCATCGGCGGGCTGCCCTGCGATCGGTTGGTGTTCACATAATCGATGATCGTCTGCCAGGCGACCATTTCGAGGTCCAGCCTCTCGCGGAAGGGGGTATCCCGTTCCCACTGGTCGTCCCATTCGTCGGTGCTTCCCGGACCACTGACCACGCTGATCCAGCTGGCATAGTAGACCGTCTCGGCCCCCTGCCCGCCGCGGCCGTTCTTCCAGGCATGCTCGAACCATTTCAGGGCGATGGTGTCTGCGTTGTGGAAGGTGAGGGTCGGGCGGACCGGCACCCTTTCGGTCAGGACCAGCAGGTCATAGTTCGCGATGTCCCGCTTGGCGTCGATGGGCTCGATCGGGTTGGTATTCCAGCGATGCTCGGCCGGGCTGCCGGGGATGGTAGACTGGTCGATCAGCATTCCGCGCGACTGCGCGCCGCCGATCGCTTGCACCAAAGCCTCGAGGGGACGCGGAATCGGGTCGGTCAGGCTGTGGCCGGACATCACCATCCGCAGGTTGTAGGGGCGCTGCACCGGATTGGCCCGCAGGGGCGACGCGGCCAGAGCGGGCAGGGCGGCGAGCCCGGCAAGCACGCTGCGGCGGTCCGGTAAATGCGGCATGGGAATGACCTTTCACTCTATCTACGGGGTGAAGCATACCGGCACGAGATGGGCGGGGAAACCAGTTTCGGCAAGGGCTGGGGGTTCGAAAGCGCTTTTGGCAGGTGGTAACGTGACCACGGTGGGAGACCGGAGTAACGTTGCAAAAGCGGGTCAACCTGACTTTTGCGCAGCATCATGCCGCAGATTGCGAAGCAGGATCAGACCGTAGAGGAAGTTCGGCAAAACCACCAAGATCGGCACCGCATACGCAGAAGTGGGCAAAGGGCCCTCGGGCCCAGGCTGCTTTGCGGTCTCGTAGGCAACGAGCAGGATGCCGAAGTTCCAGACCATGTGGTAGATCACGGCGGTCCATATCGACCCGGTTCTCAGCATCAGGGCGATCAAAAGCAGGCCGGTCATCATTGCCGCCACCGCCTGGGCTGCCGCCAGTCGGACGTCCCCAAGCGCGAACGCGTTCAGAACGTGGATGGCCCCGAACAAGATCGACGTCAGGGCCACCGCCGGCCATATCCGCAAGCGCGCTTTCAAAGCGTGGAAAAGGATGCCGCGGAACATCCATTCCTCTGAAAGGGCGACAAGTGCGGTGTTGATTGCAAGGTACAGCATCGCCCGGCCCGGGGGTAATCCCACGGCCAGCGCGATGGTGTAGAACGGCAAAAGCGTGAGAACCGGGAACCAGACGAGGCGGGCCACAGCTTGGCCCTGCGGTGGACCAAAGCCCAGATCACGCCAGCCGAATGCCCAGGTTGCAAGCGCAAGCACCATGATGCCCCCGACCACGTTCCAGGCTATGGCGGACGAAAGAAGTCCCAGGATCTCGGCAATTCCGGCTGCTTCCTGCCGCAGAAGCGCCCCGGCGACGATGGTCGCACCCAGCCAGGCGAGCAGGGTCAGAAAGGTTCTTTGCAGGCCGTTCTGCATGTCGGTCCAAACCCTGGGGCGCCCGCCATTTCCCCGAAAAGACACTTTTCTAGGGGGAAGTGCACCCCGTTGCTCGCGCCGTCTGTACAGGACTAAGCGCGGGCCGATCGCGCGGCAAGACCAGAGAGTAGTTCCGGGGACAGACCAGTGCGCGTAGCGTCTTTGTTTCCCCATAGGACGTTTGGCCTGTATCCCTTGCAAAAGGGCCAGAGTAGACTTGCCGGGCAACTGGCACACGAAGGCTTTGCAAGATGACGATGGTTTCTGCAGGCGAGGCGCGACCGATGCTCTCGGCCCTGATCGTGGATGACCATCCGCTGTTCTGCGACGCCCTGTCGATGACGCTGAAATCTGTCGCCGGCATCGAGGAGATCGAGACGGCAGACCGGCTGGAGACGGCGATCCAACGGGTCGACCTGTCGCCGCCTCCGGATGCCATCGTGCTGGACCTGAACCTTCCGGACGTGAACGGGATCGACGGGCTGATCCGGTTGCGTCAGGCGGCGGCTGGGGTGCCGGTGCTGGTGGTATCCTCGCTGGCCGACAACCGGGTGATTGGCGCTTGTCTGGCGGCTGGCGCGGCGGGTTTCGTGCCGAAACATTCCCGGCGCGAGGTGTTCCGGGCGGCATTCGACGCGCTGCGCCAAGGGCGGCGGTTCCTGCCCGAGGGCTATGAGCCGGTGCCCGAGGGCAAGGCCCGAAGGTCCGCACGGGAAGAGGCCATCGGGCGGCTGGCGCTTTTGACACGACAGCAGGCGAAGATCCTGCAACTGATCTGCGAGGGACTTCTGAACAAGCAGATCGCTTATGAACTTTGCATCGCCGAGACGACGGTCAAGGCGCATGTCACTGCAATCATGCGCAAGCTGGGGGTGCAGAGCCGGACCCAGGCGGTGCTGATCGCACGGGAGACCAATTTTACCAGCCTGATGCCCGAGGACGGCTGATGGGGTGCGTGCCCCTTGCCCTTTTTCCAGCGCGGGTCGTAGCATCGGCGCGGGGAGTGCAAACCGATGATCGCGCCAGACAGCCTGGCCCTTGCCGATGCAGTGATGCCGCGTGCCCATGTCGAGGCGCGCGATCCCGATGCTTTGACCAAACTGGCGCGGGGCCTTGGGCAGGGGCCGTTCGCGGCGGTGATCCTGTTCGTTTCGCCCGATGCCGACCGGGCGGCGCTGGAGACCGCACTGCCCCGGGCATTTCCCGATATGATCGTGATCGGGTGCACCACGGCCGGCGAGATTTCACCAAACGGCTATGCCGAAGGCGAAATCGTGGCGGTTGCCCTGCCCCTCACGCTCTTTGCTGTGGAGTGTCTGGGGATCGACCTGGCGGCGCTGGACGCACAAGAGCTGATCGGGCGGCTGATCCGGGCGCGGGCCGGGCTGGCACGGAAGCATGGCGGGTGGGAGGACGAGTTCGCCTTCCTGATGGTCGACGGGTTGTCGATTCGGGAGGATGAGCTGACTGGGGCCCTGGGGCCGGGCTTGGGTCCGGTGCCCTTGTTTGGCGGATCGGCCGGGGACGGGACCCGGTTCGGAGCGACCTTCGTGTTGCAGGATGGCATCTTTCGGCAGGGGCACGCGGCTTTGCTGCTGGTGCGGACGGCCTGCATGGTCACGGTGTTCAGCCTTAACCATCTGGTGCCCACCAACCGTCGCATGGTTGTGACCGGGGCGGACCCGGCGCGGCGGGTGGTCCATGAGATCAACGCCGAGCCCGCAGCACAGGAATACGCGCGGCTGCTGGGCAAGGACCCGGACCAGTTGACGACATTCACCTTTGCCGCCCACCCGGTGGTGGTGCGGATCGGCGGCAGCCACCATGTGCGGGCGATCCAGCGGATGGCCCCGAATGGCGACCTCGTTTTCTTCTCGGCCATCGACGAAGGCCTGGTTCTGACACTGGCCGAGCCTCTGGACATGGCCGACCATCTGGACAAGGCTTTGAGCGGGTTGGCCGCTGCCGGACAGCCGGCGATCCTTGCCTGCGACTGCATCCTGCGGCGGATCGCAGCCGAGGAGAACCAGCGCTATGGGGCGGTCTCCGCGTTGCTGAAGTCGCATGGGGTGGTCGGGTTCTCCACCTACGGCGAACAGCTGAATTCCATGCATGTGAACCAGACCATGACGGGGGTGGCGATCTATCCGCCGAAGGGGGCGGCAGGATCGAGACGTTGATCAACACGGCGGACAGTGCGGAAAGGCGGGCCGAGAAGCTGCTGACCATCGCCGAGGCGCTGATGCGGCGGGTGGAGCAGGCGACCGACGACAGTGGCGCGGCCTATGCCCAGTTTCAGCGGGCAGCGCTGCTGGAGGACCAGGTCCGCGAGCGCACGCAAGACCTGGGCCGGGCGCTGGACCTGCTGAACGACTCGAACGCGCGGCTGGCCGAGGCGACACGTGAGGCCGAGACGGCGCGCCAGAATCTGTCGAACGCGATCGAAACGGTGCAGGAAGGCTTTGCCCTGTTCGACCGCGAGGACCGCCTGGTCATGTGCAACAGCCGCTTTGCGATGCACATGCCGGATGTGCATGGTGAGTTGCAGCCAGGGCTGGAGTTTGCCGGTTACGTGGCGATGGTCAGCCGGTCGCCCCACCTGGCGCTGGAGGGCGACAGCCCCGACGGTTGGGCCGAGGGACGGATGCGGCGGCACAAGGACCGGCACGTCATCTTCAACGTGCGCCTCGGGGGCGACCACTGGGTGCAGGTCAGTGAACACCGCACCGCCGACGGCGGGACGGTGATCCTGCAGACGGACGTGACCGACATCATCCTGGCCGAACGGCATGAACGCGGGAAACTTCTGGATGACCAGGCGCGGGTGATCCGGGCGACATTGGACCACATCAACCAGGGAGTGGGCATCTTCGACGCCGAGGCGCGGCTGGTGGGGTGGAACCAGCGGTTGGGTTCCTTGCTGTCATTGCCGATGGGGCGGCTGCGGATCGGCGCATCGTTCGAAGCGGTGTTCGGGCGGCTGCCGATGCAGTTCGAGGGCATGACGCAGAGCGCGCTGATGGATTGGGTCGGCGCGACGGTACGGCCTCCACTGGAGTTCGCGGTCAGGCGGGGGGATGAGTTGATCCTGGACGTCTTTGCCCAAGGGATGCCAGACGGGGGGTTCCTGCTAAGCTTCACGGACGTCACGGCCGAACGCGCGGCGCTGGTGGCGCTTAGCCGAGCGAACGAGACGCTGGAAGCCCGCGTGATGGAGCGGACGCTGGAGCTGGAGGATGCGCTCGCCCATGCCGAACGTGCGAACGCCAGCCGGTCGCGGTTTGTCGCGGCGGCAAGCCATGATCTGTTGCAGCCCCTGTCGGCGGCGAAGCTGTTCATCAGTTCGATTGCTGGCGAGGGGCTGGACCGTGGCGCGCAGGTCGCGCTGGAGAAGGCGCAGAACGCGCTGATGTCTGTCGAGGGGCTGTTGGACGCTCTCTTGGACATCTCAAAGCTGGAATCGGGTAAGGCGGCGGTCAGTGTGGGGGCGGTGAGCCTGGACCGTTTGCTGCGGACCATGGCCGAGGAGTTCGCGCCAATGGCGGCGGCGAAGGGCCTCAGGCTGACAGTGGTGCCGTGCAGCGCCACTGTGGAAAGCGACCCGGCCTATCTGCGGCGCATCCTGCAGAACCTGATCGGTAACGCGATCCGCTATACGACGCAGGGCCGCGTGCTGGTCGGTGCGCGCAGGCGGGGTGGCGTGGTGCGGCTGGAAATCCGGGACACCGGGCCGGGCATCCCGGAGGACTCGCAGAACGACATCTTCAAGGAGTTCCATCGGCTGAACGCCCGCGCCTCGGCCAGCGAGGGGATGGGGTTGGGCCTCGCCATCGTGGAACGGGCCTGCGCGCTGCTGGGGCATCCGTTGGGGTTGACCTCCGAAGTCGGGCGCGGCACCTGCTTCATGGTGCAGGTACCGTTGTCCGAAGGGCCGGGCCTGCCGGTGTCGGTCGATGTGCCGGAACGACGGCCCGGGCCGGTGGCGGCGGACAAGATCGCGTTTCTGGTGGAGAACGACGGGGAGTTGCGGCGCGCGCTGGGTCTTCTGCTGGAAAAGTGGGGGATGACGGTGCTGGAGGCAGCCTCGGGCGAGGAGGCGGTGGCGCTTATCGAGGAGATTGGCATCCTGCCCGACATCTTCATTGTCGATCATCAGCTGGGCAAGGGCATGACCGGGATCGAAACGTTGGCGGCTTTGCGGGCGGCGCATGGGCCGGTGCCGTCTCGTCTTATCACGGCAGACCGGGGCGCCACGTTGCAAGAGCGGGCGGCAAGTGCCGGCATAGCAATCCTGCACAAGCCCATCGACCCGCGCGCGTTGGAAGCTGTGGTCGCTGCGCTTTAGACGGACCTACGACTTAGGCAGCATAGCCGGACGAACCTGTGCACCCTACTCTCCGGCCCAAGAGGGGGAGTTGTCCATGCTGCTGAGTGATGCCCGCGAGATCAAGGCCGACCCCAAGGTGGTCTGGGATGCTATCCTGAACCCGGACGTGCTGATGGAGTGCATCCCCGGATGCCAAAGCCTGACCGGATCGGCCGCCGATGGCTACGAGGCGGTGGTCAAGCAGAAGGTCGGCCCGGTTTCGGCGACCTTTACCGGGCTGGTCCAGCTATCCGACATCGTCGACGGCCGCTCGCTTAAGATCAGCGGCGAGGGCAAGGGCGGCGTCGCCGGCTTTGCCAAGGGCGGCGCCAGCGTCAGCTTCGAGCCGATGGAGGGCGGCACCCGCCTGACCTACGAGGCCGAGGCCAATGTCGGGGGCAAGATCGCCCAGCTGGGAAGCCGGATCATCGACAGCTTTGCCAAGAAGCTGGCCGACGAGTTCTTCACCCGCTTCCAGGCGGCAGTGGAAGATCCCGAGGACGAGCCGGAGGTTGTGACCGAAGAAGCTGTTGCCGATTCGGGGGAAAAGAAGAAGGGTTGGTTCAAACGCCTGATCGGCTGAACCGACAGCAAGAATACCTAGGATTACCCAGGGAGGAACAAGGATGACGAAGGTCTCGATGACCGTGAACGGCAAGGCCGTTTCCGGAGAAGTGGAAGGGCGGACACTGCTGTCCTCTTTCCTGCGCGAAGGACTCGGGCTGACGGGCACTCACGTCGGTTGCGACACCAGCCAATGCGGTGCCTGCGTGGTGCATGTGGACGGCCAACCAGTGAAAAGCTGCACTGTCTTTGCAGCCGACGTGGAAGGCGCGGCGGTGAAGACCATCGAGGGGATGGCGAATGCCGATGGTTCGCTCGGTGTGTTGCAGCAATCTTTCCAGGACCATCACGGCCTTCAGTGCGGCTTCTGCACACCAGGCATGGTAATGTCGGCGGCAGCGCTTCTGGCAGAAAACCCCAGACCCACCGAGCAGGATGTCAGGCACTATCTGGACGGCAACATCTGCCGCTGCACCGGGTACCACAACATCGTCAAATCCGTGATGGCTGCCAGTGGGCAGGACGTCTCGGCTTTGGCAGCGGAATAGGGGGAACGGATGCCGAAGGATCACGGAATTGGCGCATCGACAAAGCGCCGCGAGGATATCCGCTTTCTGACCGGGCGCGGAGTTTACACCGATGACATGGCGCTGCATGGCCAGACGGCGGCGGTGTTTGTCCGCTCGAACGTCGCGCATGGGCGGATCAAGTCGATCGACACGGCGAAGGCCGCGGCGATGCCGGGTGTGCTGGCAATCTTCACCGGTGAGGACTTCAAGGACGTCGGCGGCAACCCGGCGGGCTGGCTGATCAACAGCCGCGATGGCACCCCGATGCGCGAACCCAAGCGCCCGGTGCTGGCCCACGGCAAGGTGCGCCACGTGGGCGACGCCTATGCCGCCGTCATTGCCGAGACCTATTCGCAGGCGCGGGATGCAGCCGAGCAGCTGGCCGAGGATTCGGTGATCGAGGAGCTGCCCGCCATCGTCGACATGAAGGCGGCGGTGGCAGATGCCTCGAACCGCGTGCATGACGAGATCCCTGACAACGTCTGCTTCGACTGGGGCTGGATCGAGGACAACCGCGCCGCCGTCGATGCGGCGATGAAGGCGGCGCCGCATGTGGTAACGCTGAACCTGGTGAACAATCGGCTGATCCCGAACGCGATGGAACCCAGGGCCAGCATCGGCGAATACAACCCCGGCACCGGCGACTACAAGCTGACGACCACCAGCCAGAACCCGCACCTGACGCGGCTTCTGGTAGCGGCCTTCGTGCTGGGCATTCCCGAAAACAAGCTGACCGTGGTGGCCCCCGACGTGGGCGGCGGCTTCGGCTCGAAGATCTATCACTACGGCGAAGAGGCGCTGGTGCTGGCGGCGGCGAAACGCCTTGGCCGCCCGGTGCGCTGGACGGCTGAGCGGTCGGAAAGCTTCCTCACCGACGCGCATGGCCGAGACCATGTGACGAAGATCGAGCTTGGCTGCACCAAGGACGGTGAGATCCTCGCGATCCGGACCGAGACGCTGGCGAACGTGGGCGCGTATCTGTCGAACTTCTCGACCGCGACGCCGACTTTCCTGCATGGGACGCTGATGTCAGGGCCCTACAAGGTGCCGCATGTCTATGTGAACGTGAAAACAGTCTTTACCAACACGGCCCCGGTGGATGCCTACCGCGGCGCGGGTCGTCCCGAGGCGACCTACAGCCTGGAGCGGGTGATCGACCAGATGTGCCGCGAATTGGGTCTGGACCCGTTCGAGGTGCGGCGGAAGAACCTGCTGACGCCGGACCAGTTCCCCTATCAGTCGCCCGTGGGTCTTCTGTACGATACCGGCAACTATCAGGCGACGCTGGACAAGGCCGTCCAGATGGCCGACGTCGCCGGGTTCGAAAAGCGCGCGGCAGAGTCGAAGGCGCGCGGCAAGCTGCGGGGGATGGGGCTTTCCACCTGGATCGAGGCTTGCGGCATCGCTCCGTCCAATCTGGTGGGCATCCTTGGCTCTCGCGTCGGGCTGTTTGACGCGGCGACGGTGCGGGTGAACGCGACCGGGAATATCTCGGTCATGGTCGGCGCCCACAGCCACGGGCAGGGCCACGAGACGGTCTTCGCGCAGATCGTGGCGGAAAAGCTGGGCATCCCGGAAAGCTCGGTCGACATCGTGCATGGCGACACGTCGAAGATCCCGTTCGGGATGGGGTCCTATGGCAGCCGTTCCTTGGCGGTTTGCGGCACTGCGATGACCAAGGCCGTGGACAAAATCATCGCCAAGGGCAAGAAGATCGCCGCCCACATGCTGGAGGCGTCGGAGGGGGATATTTCCTTCGAGGACGGCAAGTTCAGCGTGGCGGGGACCGACAAGGCCAAGACCTTCGGCGAGATCGCTTTCAGCGCGTATGTCCCGCACAACTACCCGCTGGAGACGCTGGAACCGGGGCTGGAGGAGACGGCCTTCTACGACCCGGCCAACTTCACCTACCCGGCAGGGGCGTATATCTGCGAGGTCGAGGTCGACGAGGGTACCGGCAAGGTCGACGTGGTGGCTTTCCACTGCGCGGACGACTTCGGCAACGTGATGAACCCGATGATCGTCGAAGGTCAGGTGCATGGCGGCGTGGGCCAGGGGATCGGCCAGGCGCTGATGGAGTTCACCACCTATGACGAGACCGGCCAGCTTCTGACGGGGTCCTACATGGACTACCCGATGCCGCGGGCCGAGGACGTGCCGTTCTACAACGTGGATTACTCCTGCCAGACACCCTGCACTCACAACCCCTTGGGCGTGAAGGGCTGCGGCGAGGCGGGGGCCATCGGCTCGCCGCCGGCGGTGGTCAACGCGGTGATCGACGCGCTGCATCGCGGGGGGCACACCCACGTGAAGCACATCGACATGCCAGTCTCGCCGTCGCGGGTCTGGTCGGCGATCAACGGTTAGGGGGACATCATGCACAACTTCGATTTCGCAAAACCCTCGACCATAGCGGATGCAGCCAAGGCCTTGGCCGGTGACGGGGCGCAGGCTCTGTCGGGCGGGCAGACGCTGATCCCGACGATGAAGCAGCGGCTTGCCGCGCCGACAGTGCTGGTCAGCCTGACCGGCATCGCCGAGATGCAGGGCGTCTGCACCGGTGACGGCGGGCTGCACATCGGGGCCGCGACGCCGCATGCGGTGGTCGCCAGAGAGGCGCGCGCGCACTACCCGGCGCTGGCGGCTTTGGCAGGCGGGATCGGCGATCCGGCGGTTCGGTCGCGCGGCACCATCGGCGGGTCGGTCGCCAACAACGACCCGGCTGCGTGCTATCCGTCGGCGGTTCTGGCATCCGGCGCGACGGTCGTGACCAACAAGCGCAGGATCGCGGCGGATGACTACTTCCAGGGCCTCTTCACCACGGCGCTGGAGGAAGGCGAGTTCATCACTTCGGTGGTCTTCCCGATCCCGCAGAAGGCGGCTTATGTGAAGTTCATCCAGCCCGCCAGCCGCTTTGCCCTGACCGGGGTGTTCGTCGCGAAATACGCGGACGGAATCCGGGTCGCAGTTACCGGCGCAGGTAACGATGGCGTCTTCCGCTGGTCCGAGGCGGAGGCGGCGCTGTCTGCCAATTTCTCGGCCTCGGCCATTTCGGGGCTGACGGTCGACGCCTCGGGGATGAACACCGACCTGCATGGCTCTGCCGCCTATCGCGCGAACCTGGTCAAGGTTCTGACAGGGCGCGCAGTCACCGCGGCGGGCTGACCCTTCGCCAAAAACGCCAAGGCTCGGTGGAGCGATCCGCCGGGCCTTTTCACTTTCAGACTGGAAAGTCACACGGGGAAGAACCCGTCCCGCGCCGGATCATAGCTTTCCAGCCCACCCTCGCCTGTGTCGGTCCAAAGACCGTGCAGGGTCAGCCGGTCATCCTCGACCGCTGTCCTCACGAAAGGGAAGGTTAGCAGGTTCTCCAGGCTGGTCAGCACCGCCTGCTTTTCCAGCGCCGGCAGGATCTCGTCGTCGGGCAGGTTCGACACCTTCTGGAAACCGGGGCGCAGAATATCCATCCAGCGGCCAACGAAGCTGGTCTTCTCCTCCAGGTGCGGCGCATGGCCCCGGCACATGTCCTGGCAGCCCTTGACGCCGCCGCAGTTCGAATGGCCCAGCACCACGATATGTGCGACGCCAAGGCCCGTGACCGCGTATTCCACCGCCGCCGAGGTGCCGTGGTATTCGCCGTCCGGATTGTAGGGCGGAACCAGGTTGGCGACGTTCCTGTGGATGAAGAACTCACCCTCGTCCGCACCAAAGATCGAAGTGACATGCACCCGGCTGTCGCAGCAGGAAATCACCATCGCCCGCGGATGCTGGCCACTTTCGGCAAGCCGGCGATACCAGGCGCGGTTGTCCTGGTAGGTCGTGGCGCGCCAGCCGTGAAATCGTTGGACCAGATAGGCGGGAAGCGGCCGGATATGGGTGGTCATGCTTGGTGAGTCCTTCGTGACCCCCCCTGCCTATGCCGCATTTGCAGAAAATTCGAGGGGCAAATTCCCGGGGCGATGTGCTCTGGGCAACCAATTGTTCAGCAAGACGGGCCAATCTGGCCTTGGGTGTGAATGAAATTGGGTGTTCTAAATGGGCGAGATAGCCGCTCTCAGGCCACGAGAGGTCGTGCGCCAGGATGTCGAGGCAATCGCGGTGATCTACCGCAATCTGGGCGCGCCAGTGGCCGAACAGATGGTGACGCGGGCGCTTGGCGAACTTGCGCTGACGATGGCTGGGATCGCGGAAAAGGTGCGGGCGCAGGAATTGCGTGACCTGTCCCGGCAACTGGCGCGGCTGGGGCGCATGTCTGCGGATCTGGGCCTGCTGACCCTTTCCGCGGTGGCGGGCGACGCCAGGACCTGTCTGGAGCGTGCAGACGGCACAGCCTTTTCGGCCGTCTGGGCGCGTCTGATGCGGGTGGCGGAGCGGTCTTTGTCGGCCGAGGTCGGGGTGGCGGACCGCACGTTCTAAGCATCCGGGCATGACATGCAGCTTGGGGGAATATTGGACAAGGGCCAGAAACTGAGGGAAGGGCTTGCGTCCCGGCCGGATAATCCGGCATTGAAAACCAGACCTCCAGATCGCGATCCAAGATGACAAGCCACGTCCCACTATCCTTTGCCGATGCCTCTGCTACCTCACGGCCGTTTCATGTCCTGCGGCCCGAGGAGCTTCCCGCTTTCCTGGCTGGTCCAGGGGCTGGCTGGGCGGACTGGCTGACCGCGACCGGGTTTGAGGCCGGTCTGGGAGAGTTGCGTCTACTGCCTGCGTCGGGCGGTGGCCTGGCCGGCGCGGTCGCGGGCTACGGCACCGTCCAGGCGCGGCGGCGGTTGCGCTTCGGGCTGGCGAAGGCGATCTCCAACCTGCCACAGGGCGATTGGCGGCTGGAGGGTCAGCTTGATCCAGACGAACGCAAGGAGGCCGCGCTGGCCTGGTTGCTGTCGGGCTATCGCTTTGACCGGTACCGGCTGAAGAAAAAGGCCCCGACCCTAACCCGGCTTGTGTGGCCCGAGGGTCTGGACGCTGCCCGTCTGGTCGCGATGGCCGAGGGTGAGGCCCTGACTCGCGATCTGATCAACACGCCAGCCGAGGATATGGGACCGGCCGAACTGGAAGCTGCCTTCCTCACTCTCGCCACTGGGTTCGGGGCAAAGGCGGAAGTGATCCGTGGTGACGATCTTTTAGCGCAGAACTTTCCAATGATCCACGCCGTCGGCCGCGCCAGCCCCCGCGCTCCGCGACTGATGGACCTGCGCTGGGGAAGCCGGGGGCCGAAACTGACGCTGGTCGGCAAGGGGGTGTGCTTTGACACCGGCGGGCTGAACCTGAAGCCGTCGGCCGGCATGAACCTGATGAAGAAGGACATGGGCGGGGCGGCTACCGTCATGGGCCTGGCGCAAATGATCATGGCGCTTGGTCTTGCGGTTCAACTGCGTGTCCTGATCCCGGCGGTGGAGAACCTGGTTTCTGGCAACGCCTTGAAGCCGAAGGACATCCTTCTCAGCCGCAAGGGCCTCACGGTCGAGGTCAATGATACCGACGCCGAAGGGCGGCTCGTCCTGGCCGATGCGCTGGCCTATGCCTGCGAGGAGGCTCCGGACCTGCTGATCAGCATGGCGACGCTGACCGGGGCGGCGCGGGTCGCGGTGGGACCGGACCTCGCGCCCTATTACACCGACGACGAGGGGTTGGCGGCGGCGCTGGAGGCGGGCGCGAAGGTTGGGTTCGACCCGGTCTGGCGGCTGCCGTTCCACGACGCTTATGAAAGCGTGATCGAGCCGGGTATCGCGGATCTGGACAACGCTCCGGGTTTCGGCTTTGCCGGGTCGATCACGGCGGCGCTGTTCCTGCGGCGCTTTGTGGAAGGTCCGCGCTACATGCATTTCGACATCTATGGCCACACACCCAGCGACCGGCCGGCGCGGCCAAAGGGCGGTGTCGGCCAGGGCGCGCGGGCGCTTCTCGAGGCACTGGGAGCGATGCTGGCGCTTTAGCGGCTGTTGTGACACGCCGGGGTGGGGAACGAGTTGGAGAGCACGTGATGGACAGACGGCTGACGCCCTATTCGGGACGGGTGGCACATGTCTCGCTAAGCGGTGTGGTCGACGCGCCCGTGACCGAGGGGTTGCAGGCCCAGATCATCGTGCCGGTAGCTAACCTGCGGGCCACAGCGGGCGGCGCACGGGACAGGCAACTTCTGCTGGGCGATGCCGTGACCGTGATCGACCGGGACCAGGGCCATGCTTTCGTGGTGTCCGCCAAGGACGGCTATTGCGGCTGGATGGCAGAAGGCGATTTGGGTCAGGGCCCGGCGCCCACCCACTATGTGGCCGTGCCGGGGACGCATCTCTACACCGAACCGCAGGTGCAGGCGCCCGAGAAAGCAGCGCTGAGCCTTGGTTCGCGGCTGGCAGTGGTGGGCTCCTGGGGCGCTTGGGCCAACACGCCGCACGGTTATGTGCCGATCCGTCACCTGCTTCCCCTCGGGGAGTGGGCCGATGACCCGGTGACCATTGCGGAAAGCCTGCTCGGGACTCCCTACCTCTGGGGCGGCAATTCGCGCTTCGGACTGGACTGTTCGGGATTGGTGCAATTGTCACTGCATGCCTGCGGCAAGACCTGTCCGGGCGACAGTGACATGCAGATGGCCCTTGGCCGGAACCTTTCCCCAAACGAAGCGATGCGACGGGGCGATCTGGTGTTCTGGAAAGGCCACGTGGCCCTGATTGTCGACAAGGATCGGCTGATCCACGCGAACGGGCATACGATGTCGGTGGCCCATGAGGGGATCCGGGACTGCGTCGCGCGAATCTCGGCCGCCGGTGGCGGGCTGGTTCTGGCGCGGCAACGTCTCTGACGTCCCACCTCGATGTGGTGGGCCGACCGCGACGAGAAGACGAAGTCGCACGAGGAGCTTGCCGTCAGACCGGGCCGATCAACCGCTTTTCCAGCACCTTGAGCACCTGGTCCAGATCAGGCCCCCGGCGCAGGACATGGCCGTCCATGCCGACCACCGCATAAAGACCCTGTCGCGCCCGCAGCTTCGGGCGCTTTTCGATGCGATACAGCGGGGTCTCCGCGGTGCGTCGGAAGATAGCGAAGACCGCAAGGTCGCGCATTGCGGCAATGGCATAGTCACGCCATTCCCCGGCGGCGACCATCCGGCCATAGACTCGCAGGATCTGACCCAGCTCCTTGCGGTCGAAGCTGACCACATCGGTGATGTGGCCGGACTGCGGAAACGGGATCGGCGCTTCGGCGTTCATCACTGAAGCTTACCCGCTTCGCCCCTCAAATCAACCGGGAAACCCGTCGGCCAGGCGGTAGAACCCCGTCTCCATCCCGCGCCAGTTGCGTTGAATGCCCGCCATGCGCCTGACCGCGGCCGGCTGCGCAGGGTCAAGGACGCCGATCTTCACAAGCAAAGCCGCGACCGCCGCCTCAGAGGCACGCGAGCCGCCGTCCAGCACTTTCAGCGCTATTCCCAAGCCTTTTTCGGGCACGATGGCGATATAGACCGCCTCGGCCCCGCCCTTGATCGCAACGCGGCCATTCATCGCCCGCATCAGTTCGGTGCAGGCCTGTCCCTCGCCCGAAATCAGGTGCGGATGGGCGGCCATTGCCCGAGTCAGGCGGTGCATTGCACCCTCGCGTGCGCCGTGGCCTTCGCGCGCGGTCGCAAATTTCGCCATACCGCGGGCCAGCGCGCCAACCGACATCGCAAAGTTCGGGGCCGAGCATCCATCGACGCCCCAGCCGGCTGTTGTCTCCTCTGTCACTTCCTCGGTCGCGGCCCGGATGGCCGCTTGCAGGGGGTGGTCGATCTCGATGTATTCCGAACCGGCCTTGAGGTGCTGGGTGACCGTCAGGAAACCCGAATGCTTCCCCGAGCAGTTGTTGTGCAGCTGACAGGGCTTCTCGCCGGCGCGGATCAGGCGATCACGCTCTGCAATGTCGCCGGGTTCATGCGCGCCACACCGCAGGTCGGATTCGGACAGGCCCAGGTCGGCGATCCAGCGTCCGGCCAGGTCGACATGGACCTGCGCGCCGCGGTGGCTGGCGCAGGACAGCGCCAGATGCGCCTGGGAAAGGCCGCGCGAATCGGCGGCGCCCGTCTCGACCAGGGGCAAGGCCTGCAACATCTTGGCCGAGGAACGCGGGAAGATCACGGCATCGGGATTGCCCCAGGATGCGACGATGCCCTTGGCATCGCAAATCACCGCGTGGCCCAGATGGGTGCACTCCAGCAGACCGCCGCGCCAGACTTCCAGCACGGGAACCGCGCCGTCGTTCACTTTTGCCATTCCATGGGTCTCCGTCACATGTGCGCGAATTGTCGCCCACGGGGCTTTCGCGGGTAAGCGCTTTTGATTATGGCTGGAATATCGGGTAGAACAACGCCGCGCCAGCCAAAACGGTCCGTCGGACCGGGCAATCGGCGAGGCACGAAGACAGCTTGGAGGCTGCGTCAACGATGACATCCCTATTCGGTCGCATGCTTGCGGTTGCAGTGATCACGCTTTCCGGGGCTGCGGCCTCGGCCCAGGAATCCACCAATCGCGTCGCGACGATGACGGACTGGAACGTCTTCACCGAGGAGAGTCCCAAGGAATGTTGGGGCGTCTCGAAGCCGAAGGAAACCGTCAACAGCCGTGACGGCCAGCCCGTCAGCGTGCGGCGCGGGGATATCCTGCTGTTCGTCACCTTCCGGCCAGGCAAGCCGGGCGAGATCAGCTTTACCGGCGGCTATCCCTTTGCAGGCGGTTCCACGGTCGAGGTCGTGGTCGACGGCCAAACCTATCAGCTCTTCACTGACGGCGAATGGGCTTGGCCAGGCAGCGTAGAGGACGATGCAAAGCTGCTGGCCGCGATGAAAGCCGGGACTTCGGCCACGCTGTCCGCACGCTCCGGCAAGGGCACCGAGACGAAGGACACCTTCAGCCTGCGTGGCTTTACCGCCGCAATGACCGACGCCGAGACCCGCTGCAAGTAAGCCGGTCCATCGACCCCTCGAAGCGCCCCGCTGACCGGGGCGCTTTGCTATTGGCGGGGGAATCACCTATATGCCCGGAATTCCAGATCGCCTGTGACAAGGCCCCGTGAAAGGATCTGCCACCATGTCGTCGCCAATCACGCAGGACGTGCTGACATTGCCGCGCAAGCTGCCGGTGTCTGACAGGACCAACATCGTCGGCCTGACCCGCCCTGCCCTACGTGAGGCGCTGATCGCCGCCGGTACGCCGGAAAAGCAGGCCAAGATGCGGGTGGGGCAAGTCTGGCAGTGGGTCTACCATTGGGGTGTCCGCGACTTTGCGCTGATGACCAACCTCGCCAAGGACTACCGCGCGCTGCTGGCCGAGAATTTCAGCATAGAGATCCCCGAGGTGGTGACCCGACAGGTCTCGGAGGATGGGACGCGCAAGTACCTGGTCCGCATCGCCGGCGGGCATGAGGTCGAGGTGGTCTACATCCCCGAAACCGACCGTGGCACCCTTTGCATCTCGTCGCAGGTCGGGTGTACGCTGACCTGTTCGTTCTGCCACACCGGCACGCAGAAGCTGGTGCGCAACCTGACCGCGGCCGAGATCGTCGGCCAGGTGATGCTGGCGCGTGATGATCTGGACGAATGGCCCGTGCAGGGCGCGCCGAAGGTGGAAACGCGCCTCATCTCCAACATCGTGCTGATGGGCATGGGCGAGCCCCTGTACAACTTCGAAAACGTCCGCGATGCGATGCAGATCGTGATGGACGGCGAAGGCATCGCCCTTGGCCGCCGCCGGATCACGCTGTCGACCTCGGGCGTTGTCCCGGAAATCGCCCGGACGGCGACGGAAATCGGTTGCCTTCTGGCCGTCAGCTTCCACGCGACAACGGACGAGGTGCGCGATCAACTGGTCCCGATCAACAAGCGCTGGAACATCGCGACCCTGCTGGAGGCGCTGAAGGCCTATCCCGGCCTGTCGAACAGCGAACGGATCACCTTCGAATACGTCATGCTTGAAGGCGTGAATGACACCAAGGAAGACGCACACCGGCTGGTGAAACTGCTGGAAGGCATCCCGGCCAAGGTCAACCTGATCCCCTTCAACGAATGGCCCGGCGCGCCTTACAAGCGGTCTTCAGGGAACCGGATCCATGCCTTCGCCGATATCATCTACAAGGCCGGGTATGCCTCGCCCATCCGCACGCCGCGGGGCGAGGACATCATGGCCGCCTGTGGGCAGTTGAAATCTGCCACCGAACGCGCGCGGAAGTCGAAAGCCAAGATCGGGGCCGAAGCCGGGCTGGCCTGACCTCTTGCGATGCGCCCGGATTTGCGGTCAGGTCGAACGCCCAGTGGAAGGAAGCGCGCGATGGCAAAGGCCGCTGCAAAGACACCCGCCAAACCCGCGGCCAAGAAACCCGCCGTGAAGAAGCCGGTGGATCGGCCGAAAAGCCCCGCCGAATGGGCGCATGACCGGCTGGTCATGTACATCCGCAACTTCGAAAGCCAGCTGAACGCCGAGCAGGAAGTGGCGATGGGCTTCGCTTCGGACGAGACGGGCGTGCTGCGCATCGAGGGGTTGGGGTTCTTCGAGCCTGACATCATCACCTTCTACGGACGGGACGAGTTTGGGGCGAAGACCCAGCTGATCCAGCACGTCAGCCAGTTGTCCGTGACTCTGCGCGCGGTCTTGAAGGAGAGCGAAGCAGAACCACCGCGCCGCATCGGTTTTCATCTGACACCCGGCTGGATCGGCGGCGATTCTGGTGACGGTTCCGCCGGATGAGACGCCGCGACCCCGTGACAGCCCCGGCTGAATCGGCTATGGGCCTTTTGCAAAGACTTAAATTCGGGGAACCAAGATGGCTGACCACAACCAATCCGATCACGTCCACGGCTCGATGAATATCCGGGCGCAGGAAAAGACCTTCGCGGGTTTCATCCGGATGACCGTCTGGGCGGCCGTGGCAATCGTCGCAGTGCTGGTCTTCATGGGCTTGGTAAACGCCTGATCGCGGGGTCCGGCGGGATGCGCCTTCTTCTTTGCCTGGTTGCGCTCCTGGGTCTCGCGGCCTGCGGGGCCGACCCGAAATGGGCGCCGCAAGAGCAGGTGGATGCCGTCCGCTTTGTCGAAGGGCCGCCCAACTACATCACGCTTTACACCGTGGTGAACAAGCGGACCGGATCGGGAGCACATTCGGCGATCCTGGTGAACGGGTCGGAACGGGTGATCTTCGATCCCGCAGGGACCTGGTATCACCCCAAGCTGCCGGAACGGAATGATGTGCATTTCGGCATGAATGACAAGGCGATGGCCTTCTACATCGACTATCACACGCGTCGGACCTACGACACGATCGAGCAAAAGATCTACGTCTCGCCCGAGGTGGCCGAACTGGTGCTGGCGCGGGTCAAAGCCTATGGCGCCGTCCCGAAGGCGATGTGCACCCAGGCGACCTCGTCCATTCTGCGCGGTGTGCCCGGCTTTGAATCATTGCCGAAGACCTTCTACCCAAAGCAGTTGTCCAAGGCCTTCGGCGAACTGGCCGGTGTCACCACCCGCGTCATTACCGACGATGACGACGACAACAACCACGGCATTCTTCTGGTCCAGCACGACGGCACTCCTCTGGAGTGACCTTCCCTTGAACCGGCGGCGCGATGCAGTAGGCTTTGTCCTGCTGTGGGAAAGGCATGCGAATTGCGCATCTTTGGAGTGATCCTTGCGGGCGGGGAAGGGCGGCGGATGGGCACGGACAAGGCTTTTGTCCAACTCGCCGGTCGCCCCCTCATTGTCCATGTCCTTGACCGGCTGGAGCCTCAGGTGGAGCGGGTCCTGATCTCTGCCAACGGCGACCCGGCGCGGTTCGCCCACTTGGGCTGTCCGGTGGTGGCGGACGTCACTCCGCAAGGCCCCTTGTCCGGTATCCTTGCCGCCTTGGCCTGTGCCGCGCAAAGCGGCGCGACCCACCTCGTCTCGACCCCCGTCGACACGCCCTTCCTACCCGGCGATCTGGTGCCGCAGCTTCTGCTGGCTGCAGAAGATTCGCCCGGAGGATTGGCCTTTGCCTCGGACGTGACCGGTGATCATCCCGCAACAGCGCTTTGGCCCGTGGGGCTGGTCCCTTCCCTTGCAGCTTTCCTGGGCGATGGTCAGGCGAAGGTGACGCGCTTTACATCCGCCCACAATTCCGCTCGCGCTTCCTTTCCTGACCCACGCGCCTTCCTGAACCTGAACACCCCCGAAGACCTCGCCGCCGCCGAGGCCCTGCTGACGGGGGCCGCATGAGGGTCTATGGCGTCATTGGCTGGAAGAACTCCGGC
Organism: Paracoccaceae bacterium; assembly: GCA_031412255.1. GTDB lineage: Bacteria > Pseudomonadota > Alphaproteobacteria > Rhodobacterales > Rhodobacteraceae > Tabrizicola. The sequence continues at coordinate 25,299 of JANOCQ010000060.1, forward strand.
AAGACCAGTCTGATGGAACGTCTGGTGGCGGAAATCACCGGGCGGGGCTTCTCAGTCTCGACCGTCAAGCATGTGCACCATACGGTGGATCTCGATCAGCCGGGCAAGGACACCTTCCGCCACCGACAGGCGGGCGCGCGAGAGGTCTTGCTTGCCTCGGCCGACCGGCTGGCGAT
>JANOCQ010000061.1:0-2331 GCA_031412255.1 Paracoccaceae bacterium
TCAGGAAAGCAGACGTTTGCTGCGATTAATTGCAACGCAGCTTTCGGCCCACTCGAAGCGCTCGGGGGCACATGCTACTTCGACCCGACACACGTAGCAGCATCGCGAAGGTGAGAGCGCAGCGAGCGGCCAAGATTCAGAGTGTGGCTTCCCGCCGGTTATAGGCAGAACACCGAGGATGAGTCGGCTGCCGGACTGCCTCGGTCTCAGTTCGTTTCGGACGACCAGGGGAAGTTGACGTAGTTCGCACGGGTCGAATAGCAGATGTTGCCGTACATCTTCAGATAGCTTTCGCGGCGCACCGGGTCATTGTAGACGCTGTCTGGGGCGGCAAGATCGGCCTCGTAGGTGGCAAGGTTTTGGGCCGTCAGCGCGCGGGGCAGGATGTCCATCGCCTGCGGGATCTGCTTACCGTCAAGCCAGTCGGCAGCGTGCTGGCCCATCGCGTAGCCGAACACCGGAGAGTTCAGGCTGATGCTGGCCTTGTAAGGCCCGCCGGCGCGGATTTCCGCCACAGCCTCCGGCTCGCCATCGATCCCGCCGAGGAACTGGTCCGGGCGGTCCTTCCCCGCTTCGCGCAAGGCTTGCAGCGCGCCAAGCACGACACCGTCCGCGCCAAGGATCACGTCGACATCGGGGTGGGCGATCAGGATCGTGCGCATCGTCGCCAGTCCACCCTCCTTTCCGACTGGGTTCGGAGAGATGTCGGCGACGATGCGAACATCGGGAAGCTGCGCCAGCGCGTCTCGAATGGCAGTGAAGCGGGGGGTCAGGAACTGGATGCTGTCCTGCGTCAGAAGGACCACGTTGGCCCGGCCATCAAGGTTGGTCTTGATATACTCGACCGCCAGATCGCCAAGCTCTTTCCCGGTCCGATATTGCGGCGCGTTCAGAAGCGACGTGGCGGGGGGCGGGACGATGGTGCCGACATAGGCGCCCGACGCGATCAAGGCGTGAAGACTGGGTGCCAAGGTGCTGGGATCGACAGGCGAGACGACGACCGCCCCGACACGGTCGGCCCGGAACGCATCCAGCTGGCCCAGCATCACCGTGCTGTCATTGTCGGCCCGAGACACAACATAGTCGATCCCGCGGTCCTTGGCGGCAAGTGACAGCCCGTGGTCGATGCCGGTCACGAACTCGCGGTCGTTATCCTTCGCGAAGGCTAGAACTCTATCAAGCCCCGCGGGCCGTTCGCAGTCGGGGGCGCTGGCGTCGAACGGCGGGAACACGGTCGGTACGGTGATGCCCTTCCCGGAGTCCTGCGCGAACGCCATGGGCGCCAGTGCTGTAAGAACACCGATGAGTATTCCAAGACTAACCGATGGTGCGTTCATTCCTGCCTCCCAACCTCAGTTCCGCAGCGGAAACGTGAGCCGCGCCGCCGTGCCGGGGGCGCGGTCCAAGTATTCCATTTCAGCGTTCATCGACGTCGCCATCGCCTTGATGATCCGGGTTCCTAGCCCGGTGCCTTTTGGTGCTGCCTCGCGGCCGATACCTGCGTCTTCCACCGTCAACTCTGCACTGCTGGTGCCAAGCGCGCGCAGGCGGACATGAATCTCGCCGTCTCGTTTGGGGTAGGCGTACTTGAAGGCGTTGGTGACAAGTTCGGTAACGACAATCCCGAGGTTGATGGTATCGTCGGTAACGAGGCGTATCGGGTCAAGGTCACTAATCAGCCGAGTGCTGCTGCCATCTGCTTGCATCGAAAGCCCGAGGTTTTGCAGCAACCCGTCGAGATACTCGCTGAGATCGACGTGGCGCACGTCGCTGGAGGAATAGAGACTCTTGTGCACCGAAGCGATGGCAAAGATCCGCGCTTTAGTTTCGGCAAGCGCGTCCTTGGCGCTCTGATCTGTCAGAAGGTTCGACTGCATGCTGACCAGGGTGGAGACCAGGGTCAGGCTGTTGCTGATGCGGTGATTGACCTCGGCCAGAAGCATTTCGGCCCGGTCGCGGGCCAGTCGAACCTCGGCCTCGGCGGCCTCCTTGTCGGCAACAAGCTGCGCCTTGGCAATCGCCTGGGTCAATGCCGACCCGAGGAGCGTCAGAAAGTCCTCGCCGACGGTTTTCGGGATGAAGTCGCTAGCCCCGGCTTTGAGAGACGCCACGCCGACATTCGGTTCGGACGACCCGGTGACGTAGACCACGGGCGGTGCGCTAGCGTGGCCCGCCAGCTGGTTCAAGAAATCGAGGCCCGTGCCGGAGGGCAGGTAGTGGTCAAGTGCCACGACATCGAAGGGCTGCGCCCCGATCATCCCAAGCGCCTCATCGGCACTGGACGCCAGATCCACGGTAAACCCTTGGCGCCCGAGCGCCTTCTGGATCAGG
>JANOCQ010000062.1:0-17334 GCA_031412255.1 Paracoccaceae bacterium
GTCTATCTTGGGGCCAAGACGGGCCGGGATGGCGTGGGCGGGGCCACGATGGCCAGCGCCGAGTTCGACGACACGATCGAGGAGAAGCGCCCGACGGTGCAGGTCGGCGACCCCTTCACCGAAAAGCGTCTCCTGGAGGCGTGTCTCGAACTGATGGCCTCGGGCGCGGTCATTTCCATCCAGGACATGGGGGCTGCGGGGCTGACCTGTTCGGCGGTCGAAATGGGCGACAAGGGCGGGCTTGGGATCAAGCTGCAACTGGACGACGTGCCCCAGCGCGAGACGGGGATGACGGCCTACGAGATGATGCTGTCGGAAAGCCAGGAGCGGATGCTCATGGTCTTGAAGCCCGAGATGGAGGCGGAAGCGCGGGCGATCTTCGTCAAATGGGACCTCGACTTTGCCATCGTGGGCGAGACGATCCCCGAGGACCGGTTCCTGATCCTGCATGGCAACGAGGTGAAGGCGGATATTCCTTTGTCGAAGTTGTCGTCCAGCGCGCCGGAGTATGACCGACCCTGGGTGCCCTCGCCTGCGCCGACGCCGTTGCCGCAAATTCCGGCGATCACGCCGATTGCGGCCTTGAAGGCGCTGATCGGCTCGCCGAGCTATGCCCACAAAGCCTGGGTCTACGAGCAATATGACAGCCAGGTTGGCGCGGATACCGTGGTGCCGCCGGGCGTTGGTGCAGGTGTGGTGCGGGTGCATGGGACGGGCAAGCTTCTGGCGTTCACGTCCAGTGTCACTCCGCGCTATGTGAAGGCGAACCCGTTCGAGGGTGGCAAGCAGGCGGTGGCGGAAGCCTACCGGAACCTGATCGCGGTCGGGGCGAAGCCGCTGGCGACGACGGACAACCTGAACTTCGGCAACCCGGAGAAGCCCGAGATCATGGGGCAGCTCGTGGGAGCTCTGGAAGGCATCGGGGCCGCCGTGAAGGCCTTGGACATGCCGATCGTGTCGGGGAACGTCAGCCTTTACAACGAGACCGACGGGTCCGGCATCCTGCCGACGCCCACCATCGGCGCGGTCGGGATCATGCAGGCGGACGAGCTGATCGCGGGTCAGCCGGCGGATGGAGACATCGTAGTGGTGATTGGTGAGACGCGGGGGCATCTGGGGCAATCGGCGCTCTTGGCCGAGGCGTTCGGGATCGAAGCGGGCGAGCCGCCGTTTGTCGACCTGTCGCAAGAGGCCAACGCGGCCAAGGCTTTCCTGGCCAACCGCAGGCGGATCCGTGCGGCGCGGGATCTGGGCGATGGCGGCCTGGCGCTGGCGGCGTTCCGGATGGCGGAAGGCGCGGGGATCGGCCTGACGCTTAAATCAAGTGAGATCGGCCAGCTTTTCGGCGAGGACCAGGCGCGCTACGTGGTGGCGATCCGGGCCGAGGATCTGGCGGCCTTCATGGCGGCGGCGGGCGGGGTCAAGGTGGCTCAGGTCGGGCGCTTCGGCGGTGACAAGGTCACGTTCGGCACGGAAAGCGCGTCGTTGGCCGAACTGTCTCGGCTATACCGCACCGCATTTGCGACCATGGTCGGGGTCTGATGCTGCGACTGGCGACGGCGGCAGACTTCCCCTTCATCCGGGCCACCGCAGGCAGCCCGGACCATGCGCCTTTTATCACCGACGAAGGTAACGCGGCGTTGGCGGCCTACCTTGCCGATCCGGCCTGTCGCCTGCTGATCCATGAGAAGGAGGGGCGGCCTGCGGGCTTTGCGTTGTTCTGCGAGATTGGCGAGCCTTCGGGCCGGGTGGAGCTGCGCCGTCTGGCGCTGGCTTCGGTCGGGGGTGGGCGGGGTCAGGTCTTTCTCCGCGCGCTGCTGGACTATAGCTTCGGCACGCTTGGAGCGGCGCGATTGTGGCTGGATGCTTCGGGCGAGAACCTGCGCGCGCTGCGGACCTATGAACGGGCGGGCTTCACGCTGGAGGGCCGGCTGAGGCAGCACTGGTATCGTCCGGCTCTTGGGCGGGTGGTGGACGTTGCACTTTTCGGGATGCTCCGTTCCGAATGGGAAACCCTTGAACCGCTTTCGGCACAGGCCTAGGTTTACAGAGAAGAAGGAGACCGCCTGATGCCCATCGAAGCCCGCGACATCGAAGCCCTGATCCGGGAGGCTTTCCCGAATGCAAAGATCAGCGTGCAGGGCGATGATGGCGCGCATTTCGCCGCCGAGGTCATCGACCCATCCTTCAAGGGCATGAACCGCGTCCAGCAGCAGCGTGCGGTCTATGCGGCGCTGAAAGGCAAGATGGACGGGCCGAACGGCGCCTTGCACGCGCTGGCCCTGACCACCAAGGCGCCCGACTGAAAGAGACAAGGATGGCAGCCGATCAACCCAGACAGGAACGGATCGCTGCCATCGTGATGTCGGTAGGTTCGATCTTTATCGCGGGGATGGAGTGGCTGGGTCGCCCCGAGCCAGGGGAGTTCGTCGAAGCGGACCCGGACTGGTATGTGACCTTCACGCTGGTCGTGCATGCGGCGATCCTGGTGTTGCTGATCTTCTCGCTGACCCGTTTGAACAGGCTGGTCGTCGATCGACCGGGATTGCGGTTGCCGTTCCTTGTCCTGATCCTTGTCGGGATCGCTGCGGCTGCCTATGTGGTGGGGCGAGACCTTGAAGTGGTCTGACGAAGACGGGGACACATGATGCCGACAGGGGCAGGTTTGGGCGGACTGGTTACGGCGATCCTGCCGCTGGTGGGCTTGGTGACGGTCCTGAAGGCCCGTGCACAACGCAGACGCGGAACAACGCCGCCCGTTGACCAGGATTTCGAGGCACGGCGCGCGGCGACCCTGGAATCAGAGCGGCGCATGGCGGCCTATCTGGCCTTGCGCGACAGTCGGGAGTAGGAATGGACCCTGGGCAAGCCGGCTGATGGATGGCGAAAGCACCCTGGGTCGCACTTTGGCTGGTCAGATTGCTGTTGGTCTACGGGCCATATCGGTTGCAAGCAACTGACCACTGCTGAAATATGGGCCAAGACACTGGCGGGTGACCCGGAAGTGGGAATTCCGCAGATGGAAAAGGAAGAACGGGCAATGAGCGCACAGGACCAAATCCGCGAGACGATCACCAAGAACGATGTGGTGCTGTTCATGAAGGGCACCAAGATGATGCCGCAATGCGGGTTCTCGTCCCGCGTGGCCGGGGTGCTGAATTTCATGGGGGTCGAGTTTGCCGATGTGAACGTTCTGGCTGATGCCGACATCCGGCAGGGGATCAAGGACTTCAGCGACTGGCCCACGATCCCGCAGCTTTACGTAAAGGGCGAATTCGTCGGCGGTTGCGACATCATCACAGAGATGACCCTTTCGGGTGAGCTGGATCAGCTTCTGGAGACCAAGGGCGTTCCATTCGACAAAGCCGCTGCCGAAAAGATCCGCGAAGCCAACGCCTGAAGGCGATTGCGGCACAGGCAAGGCCCGCTGGGGTGGGCCTTTTTGGTTTACTCGGTATTGCAGGTCAGCAGCAGCGTCTCGGCCTCGGGTGTCTTCCAGTACAGCATCGCCGCGTCACCTTTCGTCCACCAGACATAGTTCGACCCGTCCGAGGGCCAGCCATAGCGCGCGCCTGATGCCGCGGGCTCACCCAGAAGGGTGATCTGAGCGCCATCGACGTTGATGACGACAAGGCTTTGATCGGGGCCATTGATGTAGGTTGCCGGAACCCGGACATCCCGGTCACAGAGATAGATTGCGCCAGAGAAATCCTGCGCCGTGGCGGAGAGTGGCACCAGCGCCAGAAGCAGCCAAAGTGCCCTCATGCCTTCAGCTGTTCCTCGACTCGGGCGGCCATCGCTTCGGCGCGGGCGGCGATCTCGGCCAGGGTCTCGTTCACCTGGGCCGGAATGACGGCGACGTCGCGCGTGGCGACGGGCCGCGCTTCCAGTTCAGCCACGCGGGCGCGAAGGCTGCGCAGCTCGTCTTCGACGGCGGCGGTCTTGTCGGCCAGCATCAGGCCCGCCATCAGCAGCATCTTGGCTTCCGGCAGGCGGCCCATCTGGGCGATGATGGGTGAGGCTTCGGCGTCCAGCATCCCGGCGGCGGAACGCAGGAAATGTTCTTCGCCGGGCTGGCAGGAGACCTGGAACGGGCGGCCGCCGATGGTGACTTCAAGATCAGGCATTGCCGGCCTCCGTCAGATGGGGTTCGAGGGCTGCCAGGATCTCGTCCATCTCGGCGATCTCGGTCAGGCGGGTGGCGCGCAGGGTCTCAAGCTCGGTCTGCATCGCCTTGTTGATGAGGTTGGGCTCGGTGACACCCGACGCGGCGGCGGTGCGCAGGGCTTCGAGTTGTTCACGCAGTGAAGCGTTGACCCGGCGCATGCGTTGCAGCTCCAGCCCCTTGACGTCCAGTTCCTGGGTCAGCCGATCAACCTTTTCCTGCAGGTCCCCCTTCGCCTCACGGACGCTGGCAGCACGGAGACGGGCTTGCAGTTGCGAGGTGAGGGACTTCTCTTCCTCCAACTGGGCGCGGAGGGCGGCATCAGAGACCGGAAGGGTCGGCACCGGAGAAGCCGGCACTGGAGCAGTGGGTGTCGCGGGGGTGGGAGCGCGGGGTTGCGCGGCCAGCCGGTCCACGCCCTTGCCGATCCGTTCCAGCGCAGCGGTGATCCGCTTTTCCAGTTCGGTAATGTCCTGCATCCCTGACCCCTTGCCCGTCGCACACCTGTCGATATCGGTTCAGGGGCAACGAATCGCCCCGTTCCCGGTCGGAACCGATCTTAACGCGAAACCCCGGAAAGGCGACCGGCCTTTCTTCCCAAGGCCTTGGGGTCCAAGCTTGATCTTGCCGGTCGTGGTGGGTAGGACGCTTGCGCAATCCCCCTGCCCCCTTGCCAAAGGAATGAAGCCCGTGGACATCCAGACCCTTCGCCAGACGAACCCCGACCACTGGATGCGCGCGACCGCGATCCGGGCCCTGACACTGGACGCGGTGGCGGCGGCGAACTCCGGGCACTCGGGGATGCCGATGGGCATGGCCGATGTGGCGACGGTGCTGTTCGCGGGTCACCTGAAGTTCGATCCCAAGTCCCCGCGCTGGCCGGACCGCGACCGGTTCATCCTGTCGGCGGGGCACGGGTCGATGCTGATCTATTCGCTGCTGCACCTGACCGGCTACGAAGACATGACGCTGGAGCAGATCAAGAACTTCCGCCAGTGGGGCGCGATCACTGCGGGCCATCCGGAATACGGCCATGTGGCAGGGGTCGAGACGACCACGGGGCCTTTGGGTCAGGGCATCGCCAACGCCGTGGGCTTCGCGATGGCCGAAGAGTCGCTGCGCGCGCGCTGGGGGGCAAAGGTTCAGGATCACCACACCTGGGTCATCGTGGGCGACGGTTGCCTGATGGAGGGCATCAGCCAGGAAGCCATCGGTCTGGCGGGAAAGCAGCAACTGAGCCGCCTGATCGTCCTTTGGGACAACAACGGGATCACCATCGACGGCAAGGTCTCGATCGCCGATGTGACCGACCAGAAGGCGCGGTTCGCGGCCTCGGGCTGGGACGTGTTCGAGTGTGATGGCCATGATCCGGCCGAAATTGACCGGGCCTTGACCGCGGCGAAAGCCTCGCCCCGCCCGGCGATGGTCGCCTGCAAGACGCATATCGCCATCGGCCACGCGGCGCAGGATACGTCGAAGGGCCACGGCGCGCTGACGGACAAGGCGCAGCTGCAGGCGGCGAAAGACGCTTATGGCTGGAAGAGCGGGCCGTTCGAGGTTCCCGCTGACATCAAGGCATGGTGGGAGTCGCTTGGCGCGCGCGGTGCGACGGCTCGGGCCGAGTGGGAGGCGCGGATGGCGGCGCTTTCGCCCGCCAAGCAGGCCGAGTTTGCGCGTATCTTCGCGCTGGAGGCTCCGGCAAAGCTGGCCTTGGCTATCCGCAATGTGAAGAAGCAGGCGGTGGCGGATCTGCCGAAGCTTGCCACCCGCGCCTCGTCGGAAAAGGTGCTGGCGGCGGTGAATCCGGTGCTGCAAGAGACCATCGGTGGCTCTGCCGACCTGACCGGATCGAACAACACCAAGACCGCTGATCTGGGCGTCTTCACCCCTGAAGACCGCAAAGGCCGTTACGTCTATTTCGGTATTCGCGAGCATGGCATGGCCGCTGCGATGAACGGGATGGCTTTGCATGGCGGCGTGCGGCCTTACGGCGGCACCTTCATGTGCTTTACCGACTATGCACGCCCCTCGATGCGGCTGTCGGCGCTGATGGGCATCCCGGTCGTCTATGTGATGACGCATGACTCCATCGGTCTTGGGGAAGACGGGCCTACCCATCAGCCGGTCGAGCATCTGGCCATCAGCCGGGCAACGCCGAACACGCTGGTGATCCGTCCCGCCGACCTGGTGGAAACCGCCGAAGCCTGGGAGATCGCGCTGACCGAGAAGACCCGGCCCACGGTGCTGGCCTTGTCCCGGCAGAACCTGCCGGCAGTGCGCAAGACCCACACCAACACCAACATGGTCGCCAAGGGGGCCTATGTTCTGGCCGAGGCGACGGGCAAGCGTCAGGCGATCCTGATGGCGACGGGATCGGAGGTCGAGATCGCGCTCAAGGCCCGCGACCAGCTTGAGGCGGAAGGGATCGGCACCCGCGTCGTGTCCATGCCGTCGATGGAGCTGTTCGCGGCGCAGGACGAGGCCTACCGGCGCAAGGTTCTGCCGCCCGGCCCGGTGCGGGTCGCGGTCGAGGCGGGCGTCCGGATGGGCTGGGACCGCTGGCTTCTGGGCGAGCGCGGCCGCGAGGCCAAGGCCGGGTTCGTCGGCATGTCGACCTTTGGCGCCTCGGCCCCGATGGAGCGGCTTTACGCCGAGTTCGGGATCACGGCGGAAGCCACGGTGGCCGCAGCAAAGGCGCTGCTCTGACCCTTTGCTCCAGACTGGTTAGGCAAGCGGCGGCTTTAGCCCGCCGCTTCCATTCGTGACGCAGGAGGACACGGCGCGCGAAGTTCTGGCGGGCTTTCCATTTCCGATCTGGCGCGTCAGGGTCCGCTGCGAAAAAAGGGGACAAGGATGGACTGGCGGGGATTTGGCCCGGCGATGGGCAGCCCGAAGGCGGTGGATCTGGCGCGAGCCGCGCTTGGTGCCGGAGTGGGGTTGCTTCTGGCGGGGCTGGCACTGCGGGGCGCGGGGTTTGGCTCGCTGATCGCACCTTTCGGGGCTTCGGCGGTGCTGGTCTATGCGGTTCCGAACAGCCCCCTGGCGCAGCCCTGGTCGGTGGTGATGGGCAACACGTTGTCCGCCCTGGTGGCGCTGGCGGTGCTCGGCGCGCTGCCCCAGGCCAGCCAAGCCGTGCCGCTGGCGGTGGGTCTGGCAATTGCCGCGATGCTGGCCACGCGCGCGCTGCATCCTCCGGGCGGCGCGGTGGCGCTTCTGGTGGCGCTTGGCGGTCCGGCGCACTGGCTGGCGACGACCGCGACCGTCGCGGCTGGGTCTGCGCTGCTGGTCGCGGTCGGCATCCTGTGGAACCGCGCGGCCGGCCGGGTCTACCCGTTTCGCCAACCTGCTCAGCCGGGTGCGCATGGGACGCAGGACCCAACGCCAGAGGCGCGGATCGGCCTGGATCCCGCCGAGCTGGCGGCGATCCTGGAGGAGTATCGTCAGTCAGCCAACCTTGGGGTGGCAGACCTTGCCCGGCTGGTCGGTGCGGCGGAACAGGCCGCAGCGGCGCGGCGGATGGAGGGGTTTACCGCCGCCGACATCATGTCCCGCGATCTGGTGACGATTGGCCCGGAGGCGCCCTTGTCCGAGGTCGCGGACATTTTCCGGAGGCGGGGCTTCACGTCGCTGCCGGTGGTGGAGGAGAGCCGCCTGCTGGGCGTGATCTTTCAGATCGACCTTATCCGCCGCGCCCGCGAGGATGCCTTTCGACAGCATTCCAGCCTGCTTGCCGCACTGTCCCGGTTGATCGACAGCCACCGCAAGGTCCCGCCCAAGGCCGGCGAAATCATGGTGACGGGAGTGCCACAGGTCACGCCAGCAACGCCCGTGGGGGCGCTGCTGCCACTTCTGGCGGACGGCGGCGCCGAGGCGGTGCCGGTGGTCGAAGGCTCGGCCATCGTCGGGATCGTGACGCGGACCGACCTCGTCTCGGCCCTGGCGCAGCGGCTGGCCCTGCTGGACTAACGCCCACGGACCGCCGCGTCATAGCCCGGCGCGGTGGCATCGGGGTCCGGGGGAGAGCTGTCCTCATATTCGTCGCCTGCGTCCATCTCGCCCTCGACATCCTTCTCGGCATCAATGTCCTCGGGATCGGGCATCCCGTCGTCGTTGAGGTCGGGGCTTTGCGGGTCGTCCTCGGCATTCGTGGTGCTTGACGTGATATCCGCATCAGGGAGGGAAACCTCGGGCAGGTCCTCCTCTGGAGTGTCCTCGATCGGAAGGACTCCGCCATCTTCCGACGCGTCACCGTCCGACAGCCGCGGTCCGTCGTCGTCGCCGCCTTGGGCCGAGGGGAAGACCTGCTCTTCGCCTTGGTCGGTCAGCGTGGGGAATTCCCCGAGGTTGCCCTGGATCGAGGCTTCCTCGATCACCGGCGCGGCGGCCTCTTCGGGGTCGAGCGTCGGAAGCGCTACCTCCCGCATCGCCAGCAGCTCGCGCGCCTGGTCGATGTAGCGATCACTGCCGCCCTCGGGGCTGCCGGCTTCTTGCCACAGCAGATCTGCACGATCGCGGATGCGGGCTTCCCAAGCTTCGAATTCACTGCGGTCCATGATGGCTCCCTTTTCCTGTTCCGCTTCAACGCCGGGACAGGAGACGGGGTTCCATCAATGCGCGGCGGCCTTTTTGCCGGTGAGGGCGGCCCAGAGGGGGCCGATCACCCGGGTCGCGACGGGGATCAGGATAACGCCGAGGATCAGTCCGAAAACCCCATCCAGCGCCGCCGTCACCACCCATTCGACAAAGCCCTGCGCCGCGGGCACCGCGTTGGCGACGGCCTCGGCGATGTGGTGGATCGTCTCATAGGGCCAGGCCCAGAGATGGGTGACCTCAAGCCCGTGGATGACGATGTTGCCGCCGACCCACAGCATCGCGGCCGTGCCGACGGTGGAAAGGACCGCCATCAGCTTTGGCATCGCCAGCACCAGCCCGCGGCCAAGCGCCCTGCCCCCGCTGGTGCGGCCCGTGGCGGCAAGATGCAGGCCCACGTCGTCCATCTTCACGATCAGCGCGACCGCACCATAGACCACGACGGTGATGAAGGTGCCCACCACCGCCAGCGTGATTGCCTGCATCCAGAAGCTGGGGCTTTCGATGGTGGCCAGGGCGATGGTCATGATCTCGGCCGAGAGGATGAAGTCGGTCTTGATCGCGCCGGCGACCTTTTCCTCTTCCAGATGGGTCGGGTCCTTGGTGTCGAAGTCCGACGCAACCGCTTCGTCAGCGTGCGGGGCAAAGGCGTGGACCAGCTTTTCCGCGCCCTCGAAGCAGAGATAGGCGCCGCCCAGCATCAGAAGCGGCGTGATTACCCAAGGGGCGAAATGGTCCAGCGCCAGAAGGCCGGGAAGCAGGACGATGAGCTTGTTGCGCAAGCTGCCCAGGGCGATGCGCCAGATGATCGGCAGTTCCCGGTCGGCCGAGAAGCCGTGGACATACTTCGGGGTCACGGCCGCATCGTCGATCACCACGCCTGCCGCCTTGGTCCCCGCCTTGGCCGCCGCCGCCGCAATGTCGTCGATCGACGATGCCGCCACCTTGGCGATGGCCGCCACGTCGTCGAGAAGTGCCAGAAGTCCGCTCATGCCTTGCCCCGTTCCGCCTGCAACCTTGGATGTAGCTGGAAACGCAAGATTCGGCAAAGCGCTGCCATCGGGTTAGCGCAAACAGGCGAAGATTGCGCTAACATGCTGATAATGCGTCGGTTTTATTCTTGAATGTTGGGTCCAAGCCGGTATCCCTGCGACCGGGATCACAGGGAGAATTCAGTATGACTGTCACTGTCGGCATCAACGGCTTCGGGCGGATCGGGCGCTGCACGCTCGCGCATATCGCGGAATCGAACCGCAATGACGTGCAGGTGGTGGCGATCAATGCGACGGGGCCGGTGGAGACGAACGCGCATCTGTTGCGCTATGACAGCGTGCACGGGCGATTTCCCGGAGTGGTGAAGGTGACGGACGCCGGACTCGACCTTGGCCGCGGGCCGATCCGGATGATGTCGACCTATGACCCGTCCGAGCTTGATTGGCAGGGCATCGACGTCGTCCTGGAATGCACCGGCAAGTTCAACGACCGCGACCGCGCGGCGGTCCACCTGGGGCGTGGCGCGAAGCGGGTGCTGGTGTCAGCCCCGGCGAAGCGGGCTGACCTGACGGTCGTCTACGGCGTCAACCACCGCAGCCTTCTGCCAGAGCATCTTGTGGTGTCGAACGCCTCCTGCACGACGAACTGTCTGGCACCTTTGGCCAAGGTGCTGAACGACACGGTCGGAATAGAAAGCGGGGTCATGACCACGATCCACAGCTACACCGGCGACCAGCCGACGCTGGACCGGCGGCACAAGGACTTTTACCGGGCGCGTTCGGCAGCGATGGCGATGATCCCGACCTCAACCGGCGCGGGCAAGGCCATCGGCGAGGTGCTGCCGGAACTGGCGGGGCGTCTGGAGGGCAGCGCGATCCGGGTGCCCACGCCGAACGTCAGCGCGGTGGACCTGACCTTCATCGCGCAGAAGTCGGTTACGGTCGCCGAGGTCAACGAAATCGTAAGGGAAGCCTGCGCAGGCTACATGGGCATGGTCATGGCCTATGACCCCGAACCGAAGGTATCGATCGACTTCAACCACACGCCGCAGTCCTGCATCTTCGCGCCCGAACAGACCAAGGTCGCGGGGCGTTCCGTTCGGGTCCTGGCGTGGTATGACAACGAATGGGGCTTCTCCTGCCGGATGGCCGATGTGGCCGGCGTCCTGGGGCGGCTTGCACAGTAACCGGGGCGAAGTCCCCGTTGGGGGACGGTCGTGACCAACACCATCGCGCTTTGGCTGGGCCTTGTCATCGTGGCCGCCGGCATCTCCGACCTTGCCTTCAACGGCGGAATTGCGCTGGAGTTTCTGGCACGGAAGTTCCTTGACCTCATCGAATGGGTGGATTTCTGGAACTGACACCGTCAAACTGCGGTTGCATTTCCCACCGATATGGCTTTGTTAGCGCTATCGGGATACCCCCAGCTTCGGAGGACTAGTCATGGCCGTCAAGGTTGCCATCAACGGATTTGGACGCATCGGGCGCAACATTCTGCGCGCCATCATCGAATCCGGCCGCACCGACATCGAGGTCGTCGCCATCAACGATCTTGGCCCGGTCGAAACCAACGCCCACTTGCTGCGCTACGACTCGGTGCACGGCAAATTCCCGGCCACCGTGACCACGGGGACGGACACCATCGACGTCGGTCGCGGTCCGATCCGCGTGACGGCGCTGAAGAATCCGGCCGAACTGCCCTGGAGCGACGTCGACATCGTGCTGGAATGCACCGGCATCTTCACCTCGAAGGAAAAATGCGCGGCGCATCTTGAGAACGGCTCGAAGCGTGTTCTGATCAGCGCTCCCGGCGACGGTGCGGACAAGACCATCGTTTACGGTGTGAACCACCACACGCTGACCAAGGACGACATCGTCGTGTCGAACGCGTCATGCACCACCAACTGCCTGTCGCCCGTGGCCTTTGTCCTGAACAATGCCATCGGGATCGAGAAGGGCATGATGACCACGATCCACAGCTACACCGGCGACCAGCCGACGCTGGATACGATGCACAAGGACCTTTACCGCGCCCGCGCGGCAGCGCTGTCGATGATCCCGACCTCGACTGGTGCTGCCAAGGCCGTGGGGCTTGTCCTGCCCGAGCTCAAAGGAAAGCTTGACGGCTTTGCCATGCGGGTTCCGACGCCGAACGTGTCGGTTGTTGACCTGAAGTTCATCGCCAGGCGCGCGACCTCGGTCGAGGAGGTGAACGCCGTCATCAAGGCCGCCGCTGACGGTCCGCTGAAGGGCATCCTTGGCTATACGAACGAAAAGCTGGTGTCCTCCGACTTCAACCACGATCCCCATTCTTCCGTCTTCCACATGGATCAGACCAAGGTGATGGACGGGACCTTCGTGTCGATCTTGAGCTGGTACGACAACGAATGGGGCTTCTCGAACCGCATGGCAGATACGGCCGTGGCCATGGGCAAGCTGATCTGACACGCACTGTTGCTTCTTGAAGCGGCCGCCCAGCTTTGGGCGGCCGTTTTCCTTTTGTGCGTCTGCGGTGCGCAAACCGGCGCGTGTGCCAGGTGTCGAAAGGACCGAGACCCCCCAGATATGGCGGAGCTATGCACCATGAGCATAGCCGCAGCGCAGCATTGGGCGTTGCTGCTGGGTATGGAATCCTTATGTTCCGGCCATGCGAGACAGGAAAAGCAGTCCGCTCGCCGATGTATGAAGGACGACGAAGATGAACTCTGTATATGAAATGTTGAAGACCGCCGCGGCCAACTACGCGCTGTACCGCCAGACCCGGAACGAAATCGCCAACCTGCCCGCCGACATTGCGCTGGACCTTGGGATCTACCCGGGCGACGCGGATCGGATCGCGCGCGAAGCCGTATACGGCAAGGCGGCCTAAGCCCCCAAAGGCTTAGTAGCTGAATTCCAGGCGGGCCTCGGTCCCGCCTTCCGGGCGGCGCTCCATCACAAGGGTGCCGCCCAATTGTTTGGCGAATTGGCGGGCGATGGACAGACCCAGGCTGCGCGCGGTCTCGATGTCGAAACCATCGGGAAGGCCGCAGCCATCGTCACGGATCCTCAGGGTCGCCCTGCCCTCCTCGGCTCCTGTGCCAAGCACCACGCCGATCCGCCCGGTCGTTTCGCCCGGAAACCCGTGTTCAAGCGTGTTGGCAAGAAGTTCGGCCGCGATAAGGCCAAGCGGCACAGACACGTCCGGCCCGACAAGCAACGGATCGGCCTCGACGATAAGCGCGACGCGGCCTGTGGCTCCGGTGCTTTCCACAATGTCACGACCCGTGTCAGCCAGAAAGCGCGACATGTCGACCGTCTGGCCCGAGGGATCATGCAGGTGGCGCATAATCCGGGCCACCAGATCGATGCGGCGTACGGAATTGTCCAGTGCGAGGCCCGCTGATTCATCCCCGACCATCCGCCGCTGCAACTTCATCAGCCCGGAAACGGTGGCAAGGTTGTTGGACACGCGGTGCTGCAATTCGTGAAACATCAGCCGCCGTTGCTCGGCCAGGACCGCATTGGCCTGCCGCTCTGCGTCCAGGGCCCGAAGCGCCTTTTGTGCAAAGGTAACCAAGGCGATATCGGTCACCGAGATGAAGACGTAGAAGACCAGCGCGACGATGGTGGCACCGTTCAAGGCGAAGCTGTTGAACGGCGGAATGAAGAAGTACCAGGCCGAAAGCAGGCCCATCACCGCCACCGTGATGGCGCTGGTCGTGCCCAGAAAGTAGCTGCACAGGATGATCGCCGGGAAGAAGGTCAGGAAGGGAAAGCCGGGCGGCAGTGTTCCTTCCAGTCCGTAGCGGATTGCGAAGGCCAGCCCGAAGACCAGCGCCGAAAAGACCCAGCGCTGCGCCGGCGGCACGCGCAAGGGGTCCCATCGGCTGACCGAGGCGAAAAGACCTCGACCGCTCACCCGCCACCCATGCAGTTCGACCGGCCAGCCCAGTTTCGGGTCTTCACCGTTTTCGATGCTTCTGCAACGCAACCTGGACCGGAGGTGTCACGAATTTCGACACATCGCCACCCAGTCGGGCGATCTCCTTCACCAGTTTCGAGGCAATTGCCTGTCGGCGGGCATCCGCCATCATGAACACCGTTTCGATCGAGGCGTCGAGCGCCCGGTTCATGCCGACCATCTGAAACTCGTATTCGAAATCCGCCACGGCCCGCAGCCCGCGCACGATGATCCCCGCACCCACGTCGCGCGCGCAGTCGATCAGCAGGTTTTCGAACGGGTGCACCACGATTTCGCCTCCCGTCTTGGCGATGATGGCGGCACATTCGGCCTCGACCATGGCCACCCGCTCCTCAAGGCTGAAGAGAGGACCCTTGTCGCGGTTGATCGCCACGCCGATCACCAACCGGTCCACCAGCGCCATGGCCCGCTGGATGATGTCGATATGACCCAGCGTTATGGGGTCGAAGGTCCCCGGATAAAGCCCGATGCGCATGGTTCCCCCGACGAAGCCTAAACAGAACGCAACAATATTGCGCGCGCCGGTGCAAGCGCATTCGGGTGATCAGAAGCCCTTGATCATGCCTTCCAGCGCATCCTTTTCCGCGGCCAGCTCCATCAGCCGCGCCTTGACCACGTCACCAATCGAAATGAGGCCGACCATCTGGCCCTCTTCGATCACCGGCATGTGGCGAAAGCGGCCGTCGGTCATGCGGCCCAGCACGGCGTCCGTGCCCTCGCTTCGGGTGCAATGCACGATCTTGGCCGTCATGAGGGTTTCGACACTGTCGGTCAGGCAGGCAGCACCGCGCTTGCCCAGTTCGCGCACGATGTCGCGCTCCGAGACGATTCCCTTGGCAAGCTTCCCGTCCGCCGAGACGATAACCGCCCCGATCCGTTTCGAGGACAGGACCGCGGCGACCTCCTGGACCGTGGTGCCGGGTGCCACCGTGACGACGCCAAGGTCCCCCTTGGATGCGAGGATCTGCTGTACGAGCATGTGACGGCCCCTCCTCCTGACCGGAGGTCAAGGGTCCGTCCGGAAAGGGGATTCTGTCAAGCCTGCGTTTCGACATGGGTGTCGAGCCGCGCCATTTCGGCACGCGCCTCGCGGGCCAACTGGTCCGCGAAGCGATTCAGCCGGCCCAGCCGCGCGTCGCTTTCGTGCCGGATCAGCCAGAAACTGCGGGTCAGGCTGACCTGGTCGGTCAGGATACGGGTAAGCTCCGTAACCGCCGGAAGCGCGAAGTCATGCACCACCCCGACACCGGCCCCGGTCCGCAGCCAGTTCAGTTGCACCGAGACCGAGTTCGAGGTCAGCCGGGCCGGGCCGATACCGATTTCCGCCAGATAGTCCAGTTCCTTGTCGAAGATCATGTCGGGAATGTAGCCGACGATCCGGTGGGCGATCAGGTCTTGCGGGCTTTGGATCGGCGGCGCGTTCTTCAGGTATTCACGGCTTGCTGCAAGGTGCAGGTGGTAATCCGTCAGCTTCTGCACGGTCAGCCTGCCCGCCTCGGGACGGCTGACGGCGATGGCCATGTCCGCCTCGCGCTTCGACAGGTTGAATACGCGGGGAAGTGCGACGATCTGCACCTCCAGCCCCGGATTGGCATCACAGATGCGCGCCAGGACCTGCGGCAGAAGGTAGTTCGCACAGCCGTCAGGCGCGCCGAGGCGGATCAGGCCGGTCAGGCCGCCGGGGCCAGAAAGGCTTTCTTCCGCACTTAAGGTAGCGCGTTCGGCGGTTTCCGCGTGTGGGATCAGCCGCGCGCCCTCCTCGGTGATCGCATAACCCTGTGGCGATTTGGTGAAAAGCCGCGCTTTTGTCGCCTCCTCCAGCCGGGCGATGCGGCGACCGACAGTGGCCGGGTCGATCTTCAGCCGCTTTCCCGCCGCAGACAGGCTTTCGGTCCGTGCCACCGCCAGGAACACGCGGAGGTCGTCCCAGTCCATGTAAAACTCCTCGTGCGCTGCGCTTCTCGTCGAGCGGCCCCGAAGAGCACGCCGAACGAGGTGGCATGCATCTATGCAAAACCTTTTTGGCATAATGCTGCTTTGTCTGGCGTTTGTGCAAGAGTAAAAGAGCAGCAACCTCAGGAGGGATTCCATGCAAGAGATCGGTCACTGGATCAACGGAAAGCGCGTCGCGGGCACGTCTGGCCGCTTCGCGGATGTCATGAACCCGGCCACTGGCGAAGTGCAGGCGCGCGTTGCGCTGGCCACGCTGGGCGAGTTGGACCACGCCATTCAGGAAGCCGCCAAGGCTCAGGTCGCTTGGCAGGCCACCAACCCGCAGCGCCGCGCGCGGGTGATGATGGCCTTCGGCGCCCTGATCAACCGCGACATGGAAAAGCTGGCCGAGATGGTCGCGCGTGAACACGGAAAGACCATCCCCGACGCCAAGGGTGACGTGCAGCGCGGGCTTGAGGTGATCGAGGTCTGCATGGGCGCACCCGCGATGCTGAAGGGCGAGGCGATGGACAGCGCCGGTCCCGGCATCGACCTTTACGCCATCCGCCAACCCCTTGGCGTGGTTGCGGGAATCACCCCGTTCAACTTCCCCGCCATGATCCCCCTGTGGAAGATCGGCCCGGCCTTGTCTTCGGGCAACGCGATGATCCTGAAGCCGTCGGAGCGGGTGCCATCGACATCGCTTTATCTGGCGGAACTCCTCCAGGAGGCGGGGTTGCCGGATGGCGTCCTGCAGGTGGTGAACGGGGACAAGACCGTGGTGGACGGCATCCTGGACCATCCGGTCATCCAGGGCGTGGGCTTTGTCGGCTCGACCCCGATTGCCCAGTACATCTACGGTCGCGCAGCCGCGAACGGCAAGCGCGCGCAGTGCTTCGGTGGTGCCAAGAACCACATGATCATCATGCCGGACGCCGACCTGGACAAGGCTGCCGACGCACTGGTTGGTGCGGGCTACGGTGCGGCGGGCGAACGCTGCATGGCGATCTCGGTTGCGGTGCCGGTGGGTCAGAAGACGGCAGATGCGCTGATCGAACGCCTGATCCCGAAGATCGAGAAGTTGAAAGTCGGCCCCTATACCGCTGGAAACGATGTGGATTTCGGGCCGGTCATCACGCAGGCCGCGAAGGACCGCATCCTGGGCCTGATCAACTCGGGCGTCGAGCAGGGCGCGAACCTGGTAGTCGATGGCCGCGGCTTCAAGCTGCAGGGCTATGAGAACGGCTTCTTCGTCGGCCCGTCGCTTTTCGACAACGTCACCCCCGAGATGGAGATCTACAAGCAGGAGATCTTCGGGCCGGTCCTGACCACTGTCCGCGCCGGGTCCTACGAGCAGGCGCTGAAGCTGGTGATGGACAACGAATACGGCAACGGCACCGCGATCTACACCGCTGACGGCGACACCGCGCGGGACTTCGCGTCCAGGGTCAACGTCGGCATGGTCGGGATCAACTTCCCGATCCCGGTGCCCTTGTCCTACTTCAGCTTCGGCGGCTGGAAGAAATCGGCCTTCGGCGACCTGAACCAGTACGGGCCGGACGCTTTCCGCTTCTACACCAAGACCAAGACCGTCACGGCGCGCTGGTTCTCGGGCATCAAGGACGGGGCCAGCCTGAACTTCAAGGCGCTGGACTAAGCGTTTGATAGGCTTATAAAAACGGGCGCGGGAT
>JANOCQ010000063.1:0-10251 GCA_031412255.1 Paracoccaceae bacterium
TGCGCAAGGTGCCGGAAAACGTGCCGCAGCAGGACCTGCTGCGCCAGCACATGCAAATGCCGCTGACCAGCGTCCCGGATCCTTACGGCGAGTACGAAAGCTTCGGTGCGCACAACAGCGCGATGCTGCGGCGGTTTCTGGACACGTTCGGGTTCGAGTATGAGTTCATCTCGGCAACGGAGTTCTACAAGTCGGGGCAGTTCGACGTGACCTTGCGGCTTTGTGCCGAGCGGTATGATGCGATCATGGCGATCATGCTGGCGTCTTTGCGCGAGGAGCGGCAGCAGACCTATTCGTGCTTCCTGCCGATCCATCCGGAGACGGGCCGGGTGATGTATGTGCCGATGAAGAACGTCGATGCGGCGCGGGGCGAGATCACGTTCGACGACGAGACCGGGCGGGAGTGGACGCTGCCGGTCACGGGCGGGCATGTGAAGCTGCAGTGGAAGCCGGACTTCGGCGCGCGCTGGGCGGCGCTGGATGTGGACTTCGAGATGTATGGGAAGGACCACTCGACGAATACTCCGATCTACGACGGGATCTGTGAGGTTCTGGGCGGGCGGAAGCCGAACCACATGACCTACGAGCTGTTCCTGGATGACCAGGGGCAGAAGATCTCGAAGTCGAAAGGGAACGGGCTGACCATTGATGAATGGCTGACCTATGCTGCGACGGAGAGCCTGTCGTATTTCATGTACCAAAAGCCGAAGACGGCGAAGCGGATGCATTTCGACGTGATCCCGCGGGCGGTGGATGAGTATCACCAGCAGCTCAGGGCTTACCCGGCGCAGGACGTGGCGGGGCAGGTCAACAATCCGGTGTGGCATATCCATGGGGGCAAGCCGCCGGAGAGCCGGATGGTGGTCAGCTTTGGCATGCTGTTGAACCTGGCGAGCGTGTCGGGGGCGAAGGATGCGGGGGCTTTGTGGAAGTTCCTGAAGCGGTATGCTCCGGAGGCGTCGCCTGAAACGCATCCCGATCTGGATGCGGCGGCGGGCTATGCGGTGCGCTACTTTGCCGACAAGATCGCGCCGACGCGGCAGTTCCGGTTGCCGGATGACCGGGAGCGGGCGGCGATGGAGGATCTGGTGGCGCGCCTGAAGGTCTGGGACGGGGCGACGGACGACGAGGCGTTGCAGTCGATGGTCTTTGCCGTGGGCAAGGAGCATGGGTTCGAGCCGCTGCGCGACTGGTTCAAGGC
Source organism: Paracoccaceae bacterium (assembly GCA_031412255.1). Lineage (GTDB taxonomy): Bacteria > Pseudomonadota > Alphaproteobacteria > Rhodobacterales > Rhodobacteraceae > Tabrizicola. The sequence goes on from JANOCQ010000063.1 coordinate 1,202, forward strand.
GCTGTACGAGGTGCTGCTGGGGGCGTCGGATGGGCCGCGTTTCGGTGGGTTCATTGCGCTGTATGGTGTCGAGGAGACGGTGGCGCTGATGGAGCGGGCGTTGCTGGGCGAGTTGGCAGGCTGACAGGGTGGGGCCGACGGAGGAGCGGAGATGCAGCTGATCCTGCACGTCGGCCTGCCGAAGACGGCGACCACCACGATCCAGCAAGTGATGGACAACCTGAAGCCTGCCCTGATCCGCAAGGGCGTGCTTTACCCCGGCACGACGCGCAGCCAGATGCAACTGGTGCGGCGGATGCTGTTCGCCCGGACGGAAAAGATGACCGGTCCGGGATCGCTGGGCGAAGCGATGGCGTTGGTCGCCGACGAAGTCCGCAAGGTTCTGCCGCAGCGGATCGTCCTGTCCTGCGAGCGCATGATCCTGATGTCCCCCGGCGCGGTGCAGCGAATGCAGCGGGCCATCGCAGCCTGGTTGCCGCAGGTGCAAGAGGTCCGCGTACTGGCCTATGTCCGAGACCCGGTCGATTGGGCCACAAGCCTTTGCCAGCAGCGGCTGAAGATGGGGACCACCCGGTTGGCGGAGTTCGAGGCAGACCCCTGGCCGCTTGGGCTTGAGGAGATGCTCGGGAAATATGTCGACCGGTATGGGCTGGATGCGGTCACGCTGCGCCACCTGCGCCCGGATCAGCTGGTGAACGGCAGCGTGGTGGATGACTTTCTGGCCGTGATCGGCCTGCCGGGATTTGCCATCCCCGGCGCGCCTTTGACGTTGAACCGGTCGCTGACGTTGCATGGAGCGCAGATCGCGGACGTCGTGGCCGAGCTGGTGCCGCGGGGCCGTCGTCAGGGCGGGCGCAAGCGCATGTATCGCCAGATGTTGCAGGAAATCGGCGGGCCGCGTTTCGTCTTGCCGCAAGAGGTTCAGGCCCGCATCCTTGCCGCATCGGCTGCGGACCGGGATTACGTCCGGGGTCAATGGGGCGTCAATTTGCGGACCGAGACGATGCAGGAACCCGACGATCCCGGGCTGGAAACGGCAGTCGTCCGGGAGCGGGCGCAGGCGTTGATCGACGAGGTGGAACGCCGGGCGGCAGGACGGGGAGTTTGAAGTCGACCATGGGACGCGAAGCGAAGGGGCATGCGGTCTGGCGGGGAACCTCTGGCGCGGTAACGGCGATCCTGGAGAGCGACGGGATCATCCTGCGGGGCGACGTGCGGAGGAAGCTTTCCCGGTCCGGCCTGACGGACTGGCGGGCGGAGGGAGAAGATCTGCACCTTAGATCGGACGGCGATCCGCTTGTGCTGACCTTGGGGGCCAGAGAGGCCGCGGCCTGGGTCAAGGCGCTGGAGAAGCCGGTGCCGTCTCTGGCGGGCAAGCTGGGTGTCTCGGTCGCTGCGCGGGCCTGGGTGATCGGCGGCCCGGCCCCTGACGAGATCGCGGCGGCGGTCGCTGGTGCAACGATGCCGGGGCCGGAGGGCGCCGCGATGGTCGTGGCGGTGCTGACCGGGCCGGCCGACCTTGAGGCGGCGCTTGCTGCGGGACAGGCAAGCGGACTGCCGATCTGGTGTGTGCATGGCAAGGGCAAGGGCGCGGCTGTCGCGGACGCCGCGGTGCGGTCGGCCTTCCGCGCGGCGGGCTGGATGGACATCAAGTCGAGCGCGGTGTCCGAGGGGTTTTCGGCCACGCTTTATCGCCCGTCGCGGCAAACGCAGGCTCCACGTTCGACTTGATCCCTCAGGGTTCCTACTGGAGATGCGGTTTCAGGAAGCCCACGGTTTCGGCGACCATCTGGTCCAGCGTCTCGGGGCCGGTGAAGGCATTGAAGACGTGGTCCATTTCCGCGATCCACTTGGACTCTTCACCCTCGTGCGCGCCAAGGAAAGTATCGACCGCGCTTGGCAGAACGGTGGTGTCCTTGGAGCCATGCGCGATGAAGAGCGGCCCGGAATAGGAGGCAAGCTCTGCCGGGGGATCGAAGGTGGTGACGCCTTCGAAGAAGCCGCGCTTGAGTTCAACGACCGCCCCCCAAGGGAGCGTGACCGGCAGGGCCGCGTCACCTGCCTCCAGGCCCTTGGTGATGGTGTCGGCGCCGACGATGCCGCCGAACGTTTCCTCGGGGTTGGCCACGGCCGCCCAGAGGACGAGCGCGTCGGGCTTGTCTGACCGGCCAGCGACGGCGGTGGCAACAAGGCCGCCCTGACTCCACCCGATGACGGCAAGGCGCTGGCCGTCGACGGCGGTGTTCGTCTCCAGCCAGTCAAGCGCCGCAAGGCCGTCGGCCACCTGGCCTTCGAATGTCGTGTCGGCAAAGGCACCTGGACTTTCGCCCGACCCGCGGAAGTCGATCCGAAGCGAGGCGATCCCCTGTTCGGCGAGGAGGCGGGCGGTGCGCGAGAAGACGCCTTCGTCGGTGGTGGCGACAGGCAGTTCGTCACGCGAGCCGGAAAAGCCGTGGAAGAGAAGAACCACGGGTGCGGGATCTCCGGCCGGGGTTTCCAGCGTTCCGATCACCGGACCCAAGGGGGTGTCGATGGTGACGGTTTCCTCGGACTGGGCAAGGGCCGGACTGGCGAGGAGGGCGACAAGGGCGAGGGCGGCGCGCATGGGGCAGGTCCTTCCGGTTTGGGTGCATCCATGGTGGCGCGGGGGAAGGGGGGGCTGTCAAGCGTGCTGGCAGTTGACTTCTGGTCGGACGGCCTAGGTCAAACGGCTAGGGGACGTTAGTCTGGGAGCACTTGCCGATGCGCAATGGTCTTTACGCCGCGTTGATTGCCGCTGTCCTGGCCTTGCCGGCCACGGCGCAGGAGGCGCCGATCCAGGACACCATCCGAAGCCAGATCGATGCCTTCCAGGCCGATGACTTCGGCCGGGCCTTCACCTTCGCCAGCCCGACGATCAAGGGGATGTTTGGCACGCCCGAAAACTTTGGAGCGATGGTCAAACAGGGCTATCCGATGGTCTACCGCCCGGCGGAGGTGCAGATGATGGACCTGCGGGACGTGGCGGGGGACCTCTGGCAGCGGGTGCGGATCACCGATCAGGCCGGGGCGGGCTGGCTTCTGGACTACATGATGGTCGAGACCGCCGAGGGCTGGCAGATCAATGCTGTGCAGATCCTGCCGGCGCCGGACGTCGGAGCCTGACAGCAACGGCGGGAAATTCTGCTGTTTTGCGGCGGTCAATGTGACAACGGTGCCTTCGGTGTTGCGGGCATGGCCGTGCTTGCGCGCGGGGCCATGAACGCCGGTTAAGCCTTCCTTGCTACCCCCTTTGCCCCATGGCGGCGCGGTTTGTCGGGGGGTCCCTTGGCGCATCGCGCGCGGCAGTGGCGCGAAGCGAGGCAAGGGAAATCGAAGATGAACAAGGCTATCACTGACGGGCTGGTCCTGATGCCGCCGCCGTTCTCGGCAGGGCTGAACCTTTGGTCGCGCGAGGATGGGACGCCCGGTTCGGGGTCCTACCAAGGACAGCCGAATGCGGCGCTGGTGACGAATGACCAGGACTTCGGCGGCTGTCTGGAATTGCAAAAGACCGAGACCACCCAGAAATTGCGGAGTTTCGCGCAGACACCGATCCAGCCGGGGCTGTACCTGCGTGTGACGGCACGGGTGAAGGCGGTGTCGGGGAACCTGCCCTCGGTCCGCATCGCGGCCTGGGCGGGGGATCTGAGCGGGGCCAATGTGGTGGGCCTGCCCCAGACGGGTCCGGCGGTCGCCATCGGATCGTATGGGCAGGTCGTGACGGTCAGTGCGATCATTTCTCCGGCAAGCCGGACCGGGGTGGATCTGCCGTGGACGCTGCAATCGGTCTACGCCCATGTCGGCCTGGACCTGACCGGCGCCAACGGTGGCGTGGTGCGGATCGACGACATCGTGGTCGAAGACGTGACCAACATCTTCATCCGCAAGCTGATGGACTGGGTCGACGTGCGCGACTACGGCGCGCTGGGCAACGGCACCACGAACGACGCCCCGGCCTTCCTGGCCGCCGACGCCGATGCCGACGGGCGTGAGATCCTGGTGCCTGCTGGTGTGTTCCGCCTGAACCAGGACGTGACGATCAATAGCCGCATCCGGTTCGAGGGCACGGTCTCGATGCCGGCCAACCGTCGGTTCGTGCTGACGCGGAACTATGACCTCGATAGCTATGGTCAGGCCTTCGGGTCCGAACTGGAGGGCTTCAAGCGTGCGTTGCAGGCGCTGTTCTTTTTCACCGATTACGTGACACTGGACCTGTCGGGCCGCCGGGTCGACATCACCGAGCCGATCGACGTCGCCGCGTTGGCGGGGATCAGCAGCTTCCAGGGACGCCGGGTCCTGCGCAACGGGTCGCTGACGGCAGTCGCGGGTCCGGCCTGGACGGCGCAGGACACAACCTCGGTCGGCACCTATGCGCCGTCGCAGGCGACGACGCTGACCAATGTGGCCAATGTGGCGAACATTCCGGTCGGTGCGCTGGTCATCGGGACCGGTGTCGGTCGCGAGGTCTATGTCACCGGAAAAAACGTGGGTGCGGGCACCCTCCAGCTGAGCCAGCCGCTGTACGGAGCCACCGGCACGCGGCCCTACACCTTCCGCCGCTTCCGCTATCTGCTGGACTTTTCGGGTTTTTCGCTGCTGTCCCGCTTCGAGATCGAGGATCTGGAGTTCAACTGCCTGGGCATCGCCTCGGGCGTGATGCTGCCGCTGGCGGGCAACACGCAGCGGTTTCTGTCCTGCAGCTTCAATCGGCCACTGGACCGCGGCATCACGTCTCCGGGGGAGGGCTGCCAGGGGATGTTCGTGGACATGTGCCAGTTTCTGTCGAACGAACAGGCGCTGCCGGCGGTGGACCGGACCACCATCGCGCTGAACGTCAATGCCAACGACACCAAGCTGCGCAACAACCGCATCGTCCGCTTCGCGCATTTCGCCATCATCCACGGCACCAGTCACCTGATTCACGCCAACCACTTTTTTCAGGGCGACGACGTCCCGGCGGGGGTGCGGCGGGCCGGCCTGGTGTTCACCCAGACCAACGTCTCGACCGTGGTGACGGGCAACTACATCGACAACTGCTTCATCGAATGGGGCAACGAGCATGACGAGGAGCCGCAGGAAAACGGCGAGTTCTCGTTCGGCGGACTGAACATCGTCGGCAACGTGTTCATCGCTTCGGGCACAACTCCGGCCTTCCGCTGGATCGTGGTCAAGCCCTACGGTGCGGGGCATTTCTTCAGCGGTTTCTCGATCCTGTCGAACAGCTTCCGCAGCTTCGGCGTGATCGTCGACCGGGTGGACATGGTGGACACCAGCTTTGCGTCGCTGGACTTTTCCCGGTCGCGCAATGTCCGGGTCGAGGGCAACAGCTTCAACAACGTGGCCCAGTGGATCATCAACCCGGTGCAGGTCACCCACACGCAGAACACCGCGGCCGAGACCTGGAACGTCAGCGCGGGCGGCTTCGTGCCCTTTGGAGCGCGGATCCGGATGGTCGAGGCGGTGGCACCGGAGGGGATGATCACCAACGGGGCGGGCGCCGCGCGCTATGTCTTCCCGTACTCGGTGCCGGGAACGGGCGCGGGCGGCAACGAGGCACAGATCCGCTGGGGCGAAGCGGTGCGTGGCAAGGCGCTGGTCTCGATGCGGATGGACGTTCCGGCCTGACCAAACGACAAACCTTCTGTGAAAGATCGAAGCGGGCGGTCCTTGGGCTGCCCGCTTTTCGTCAAAGATCCTCGGGCGCTATGTGGAAGGCACGGGCGAAGCCACCGTTCAGCAGGGCAGAGATGGGCGCAAGGCGGACGAAGGCGAAGTCGGGCAGATCGATGTAGAGGGTCGATTTCGGGTTCCGCTCCAGCCAGCGGGCGCGCAGGTCGGGGCGGATCGGGTCGTCGGGTTGGACAAAGCTGGCGCGGGCGCGGATCATCAGGCGGGGATGGGTGAGAGGATCGCCCTTGTCGCCAACCTCGCCCAGCATGAGGGCGCAGTCGGGCCGGTCGCGCATCGCGCGAAAATGGTGGGCGAGGCCCGACACAAGCGTCAGCAGCCCCGCCTGTGGGTCGCGGGCGAAGGCGATGCGGCTGATGCCGGGGGTGCCGGTGTCGGGGTCTTCCCAGGCCAGGGCGGCGTGGCCGAGCGACAGAAGCTGTCGGACGAGAGCGCGGGCGTCGTCGTTGGCGGGCTGGACGGGGTCGCGGCGGGTGGTCATGGGGGCTGTTGACAGTCCAGGGGCAGAGGAATCATCTGGGCGGCACCCGGCGCGCAGGGCCAGCGATTTCTGGCGAGCTCGGGCTTTGGACCTCATCATGACCGACACAGCACGGGGCCACAATGGCCCGTCAGAATTCCTTCCGAAGCTTTTGACTGTCTGGCGCGAGGGTTATGGCCTGGCGCAGTTGCGGGCCGATGCGCTTGCGGGGCTGACTGTGGCCATCGTGGCCTTGCCGCTGTCGATGGCGATTGCAATCGCCTGCGGGGTCGGGCCGGAACGCGGGCTGTTTACCGCGATCGTGGGCGGGTTCCTGGTTTCGGCGCTGGGCGGATCGCGTTACCAGATCGGCGGGCCTGCGGGAGCGTTCATTGTCCTGGTTGCAGCCTGCGTGACGGCGACGGGAGTTCAGGGACTGATCCTGGCGACCGTGCTGTCAGGCCTGATCCTGATCGCGGCGGGGGTGCTGCGGCTGGGCACCTACATCCGCTATATCCCCTATCCGGTCACCGTGGGCTTCACCGCCGGGATCGCGGTCATCATCTTCGCCAGCCAGCTGCGCGAGATGTTCGGGCTGAGTTTGCCGGGGTCCGAACCTGGCGAGATCATCGCTAAGATCGAGGCGCTGTGGGCGGCGCGGGGGACGGTGACCTGGGCGGCGGTGGCGGTGGCGGGATTGACGGCGGCGGTCATCCTGGGGCTGCGGCGGCTGCGGCCACATTGGCCGGGGATGCTGATCGGTGTGGTGCTTGCTTCGGTCGTGGTGGCGGGGCTGGGTCTGCCCGTGGCGACCATCGGGTCGCGCTTTGGCGACCTCCCGCAGATGCTGCCAGCCCCGGCGATGCCGGACCTCTCGCTTTGGCAGGAGGCGCTGCCCTGGGCGGCAAGTTTCGCGTTGCTGGGGGCGATTGAATCGCTGCTGTCGGCCGTCGTCGCCGACGGGATGTCCGGCGCGCGGCATCGGTCGAACGCCGAGCTGGTGGCGCAGGGCGTGGCCAACATCGGATCGGGGCTTTTCGGTGGATTCTGCGTGACGGGGACCATCGCGCGGACGGCGACGAACGTGCGGGCGGGAAGCCGCGGGCCGGTGTCGGGGATGCTGCATTCGCTGTTCATGCTGGCCTTTCTGATGATCGCCGCGCCGCTTGCCGCGTATATCCCGCTTGCCGCGCTGGCGGGTGTGCTGGCTGTCGTCGCCTGGGGCATGGCCGAGCGGCATGAGTTCGCGGCGCTGCTGCGGTCGTCGCGCGGGGATGCACTGGTGGTATTGTCCACCTTTCTTCTGGTGGTTTTCCGCGATCTGACCGAGGGCATTGTTGTCGGGTTCGCCCTTGCGGGCCTCGTGTTCATCAAGCGCATGTCGGAAACCGCCGGGATGCGCCCACCCGAGGACCAGCCGCAAGCCGTGCGGGCGGACCGTGTGGTCTACCATCTTGAAGGCCCGTATTTCTTTGGGGCGGCTGCGCAGCTTGGAGGAGTGCTTGACCAGATCGCCGAGGCGCCGCGAGCCTTGGTGCTGGAGATGTCTGGCGTGCCGCTGATCGACAGTTCAGGCGCGCGGGGGATGCACAGCCTGGCGGCCCGCGCGCGGCGGCGGGGCGGACAGCTTTTCCTTGTGGGGCTGAAGCCGGCGCTGCGCCGTCAGCTTGAGATGCAGGGTCTGCATGATCCGGATGTGCTGTTCGCTGCGCATCTGTCCGAGGTCGATGCAGCGCTGGATGCGCAACCTGCCGGCGAATCACCCTGAACCACAAAGCGGCGGCGGAGGTTCCGACCTGCTCACGACATTTCAGACATAGCTCACGCGGGCGTGAGCGGTAACGGGCCAGCGAAAGCAAGCACTTGGCTGCCGCAATTTTCACACATTTACCTAATTGACGCGATTTTAGTCAAGAAATTTACAGAATTATTGATATAAAATAGGGGGTTACGAAAATCTTTACGTGGTGGTAATCTTACCGGGGGAAGCCCAGTCCCAATCTTTTCCGGGGTGTCGGCCCACACCCCTTCCGGGAGGAGCGAAAATGACCGAAGCCGCCAAATCCATCTATCCGCCGTCCAACGACTTTGTGGCGAAGGCTCATGTCGATGCGAAGGGGTATGAGGCGCGCTATGCGGCCTCGGTCAAGGACCCGGAGGCGTTCTGGGGGGCCGAGGGGCAGCGGATCGACTGGATCAAGCCCTACACCCGCGTGAAGAATACCTCGTTCCAGCCCGGCAACGTTTCGATCAAGTGGTTCGAGGACGGGCATCTGAACGTCAGCGCCAACTGCATCGACCGCCACATGCTGACCCGCGCCGACCAGACGGCGATCATTTGGGAAGCCGATGATCCGAAAACTCCGTCCAAGCACATCACCTACCGCGAGCTTCTGGAGCAGACCTGCCGGCTGGCCAACGTGCTGAAGGCGCATGGCGTGACCAAGGGCGACCGGGTGGTCCTTTACATGCCGATGATCCCCGAGGCGGCCTATGCGATGCTGGCCTGCACCCGGGTCGGCGCGATCCATTCCATCGTGTTCGGCGGCTTTTCCCCCGACGCCCTGGCGAACCGGATCAACGATTGCGATGCCAAGGTGGTGATCACCGCCGACTGGGCGCCGCGCGCGGGCAAGAAGACGGGCCTCAAGGACAACACCGACAAGGCGCTGCTGCATTGTTCCGACAAGGTGCGCGTGCTGGTGGTCAAGCGCACCGGGGACCAGACCTCCTGGGTCGAAGGCCGCGATTATGACCTGAACGCCGAGATGGCGGCGGCCAGGCCCTACTGCCCCTATGTCGAGGTCGGGGCGGAAGACCCGATGTTCATCCTTTACACCAGTGGCTCGACGGGCAAGCCGAAGGGCGTGGTTCATACGAC
>JANOCQ010000064.1:0-22698 GCA_031412255.1 Paracoccaceae bacterium
CGCTGGGCCGGGCGCTTCTCGCCCTGGGTGGCCGAGGAGCCCCCGGCAGGCCTGATGATCGACCTGACGGGGGCGGCGCATCTGCATGGCGGGGAAGAAGGTGTGCTGGCCCAGGTGGCCGAGGATTGTGAAAACCTGGGGCTGACGGTGCGGGCGGCCATCGCCGACACGCCGGGTGCTGCCTGGGGCTTGGCGCGCTATTCCGGGGGCAGCTTGGGGACGGTGCGGTCAGGCGATGCCATCGACCAGGAGGCACGGGCGACCCGGTCGCGCGCGGTCAAGCGCCGGGGCTGGGAACGCGGCGGCGGTGCCCCCCGCCCGGTGGCCGCGCGCGGGGCCGAGGCTGCGGTGATCTCGCCTCCCGGCCGGCTGCACGAGGCGTTGTCGGGCCTGCCCTTGGCCGCGCTCCGGCTGGACGGCGAGGTGGTCGACCGGCTGATGCGGCTGGGCCTGCGGCGGGTGGGCGACATCATGGGCCTACCGCGCGCGGCCCTTGCCCGGCGCTTCGGGGCCGATACGCTGCGCCGGTTGGACCAGGCGATGGGGCTGGAACCGGAACCCGTCAGCCCCGCCCGCCCGCCGATGCATTTCGCGGTGCGCCTGACCCTGCCCGACCCGATCGGCCTGCGCCCGGACGTCGAGGCGGCGCTCGACCGCTTGCTGCCACCCTTCTGTGAAAAGCTGCGTGCCAAGGGCCGGGGGGTGCGGCGGGTGCTGTTCCAGGGTTTCCGGGCCGATGGCGGGGTCGCGTCGGTCGAGATCGGGTTGGCCCGTGCAGCCGACAGCCCCGACCGCATCCGGCCGCTTCTGCACCTGAAGCTGGACCAGATCGACGCCGGTTTCGGGATCGACTGCCTGCGGCTGGAGGCGCTGTCCACCGAGGCCGTCAGCGCCGTCCAGCACCGCGGGCAGTTGGAGGTGACAGCGCATGCGCTGGCCAATGCAGGCCGGGTCAGTGCCGGGTCCGCCCAAGCGCTGGAGGACCTGATCGGCCGGTTGGGCGCAAGACTTGGGACCGAGGCGGTGTTGCGCCTTCACCCCGCTGACAGCCATGTCCCCGCGAAGTCGGCCAAGCTTCTGATGGCCGCCTGGAGCCAGCCGCACGACGGCCCCTGGCCCGTCCCCCCGGCCCCGCGCCCGCTGGTCATGTTCCGCCCCGAACCTGTGGAGGCACCCGATACGCGCGACCTTCCATCTCGCTTCCGTTGGCGCAGACGCGACTTTGCCGTGCGGATGGCGGCGGGACCGGAACGGCTGCAACCCGAATGGTGGTTCGAGGACCCCGACTGGCGCGGCGGCACCCGCGACTACTGGCGGGTCGAGACGGACGGGGGCGAAAGGCTCTGGCTGTTCTACGGGCAAGGCGGGGCGGTGACCGACCAATGGTATTGCGAAGGCACCTTCGCGTGATGCCGGGCGCCGGAGTTTTCGAAAACTCCGGGCCGGAGCTTTTGAAGGCTCCGAAACGATTTCTTCGAAGAAATCGTGTTCCGCTGAACGCTTGCGACAAGCCTACATCCATGTGAGACCATCAGCCATGAAGTCCCGCAACCGCATCTCGGTGCAGCAGACACAGCGCATGGCGCTGACCACCGGGCTTGCGACCTCGATCCGCATCCTGCGCGCCGATGCGGCAGGCCTTAGCAGGTATCTGGAAGAGCAGGCCGCCGAAAACCCGCAGATCATCCTGGCAAAGCCGCAGGTGCAGGACTGGCTGCCGCGCTGGAAATCGGCCTTCAACGCCGAAGCCGAACGCCCCGAGCAGGAAGCTGCCGGGCCAAGCCTGGTGGCCCACGTCCTTGGCGTGATCGACGCGTTGCGACTGTCTGCCACCGACCAGCGGATCGCTGTGGCACTGGCAGAGGCGCTGGAGCCGTCGGGTTGGATCGGGCGCTCGCTTGCCTCGGTCGCCGGGCAGTTGGGCGTCGGGATCCCGGCAGTGGAGGCCATCTTGCGCCGCTTGCAGGATCGGGCCGAGCCCACCGGCCTGTTCGCCCGCAACCTGACCGAGTGCCTCCGCCTGCAGGCCGAGGAGGCGGGCGAACTGGACCGAGCAATGGCCGCGCTGCTTGACCGGCTGGACCTGCTGGCCAAAGGCGAAATCGACCGGATCGCTCGGGAAGCAGGGCTGGAGGCCGCCGACCTGCGCCAGGCCTCCGGAAGACTTCGCAGCTACGACCCGAAGCCCGGCGCGGGGTTCGAGGTCAGTACCGCCCCGGTCCGCGAGCCGGACCTGATCGCCGAAAAGGGCGCTTCGGGCTGGATTGTGTCGCTGAACCGCTCGGCGCTGCCATCCGTCTCTGTGGCCGAGGGGCGGGGCAAGGGAAGGGCCGAGGCTCGGGCGCTGATCAAGATGATCGAGGGGCGCAACGCCACTCTTCTGTCGGTGGCGCAAGATGTACTCACCCGCCAGACCGCTGCGCTGGAAGCGGGACTTGGCGCATTGGTGCCAATGACGATGTCCGAGGTCGGCGAGGCTTTGGGGCTGCACGAAAGCACGATCAGCCGGGTCGTCTCGGGCACTGCGGTGGACACGCCCCGCGGCACCTGGTGGTTGCGGGCGCTTTTCACCCAGGCGGCGCGGGAAGGGGGGCCGGCTTCGGGTGCGTTGCGGGACCGTCTGGCAAAACTGGTGGCTGAAGAGGATCCCGACGCCCCTCTTTCGGACGAGGCCCTGGCTGCGGCATTGGCCAAGGGCGGTGCGGTCGTGGCCCGTCGTACCGTTGCAAAATACCGCACGATGCTAAACCTGCCCGCCGCGCATCGCCGTCGCAGGCGGCACTGATGTCGCTTCCGGGGCTGACAGCGGCGTGAAGCTGCCTTAGCTGGCTGGTGACGGGCAGGTTTTTTGGGGCGCACATGGCCATGTTTCTGGGTGTCGATACTGGGGGCACCTATACCGATGCGGTGATCCTGGACGAGGCGGCGAATGTCATCCTCGGCAAGGCGAAGGCGCTGACCTCGCGGCACGATCTGGCCGTGGGGATCGGACAGGCCGTCGATGCCGCCATCGCCGCGGCAGGGGTAAAGCCCGCCGATGTGGCGCTGGTCTCGCTTTCCACAACGCTGGCCACCAATGCCCTGGTCGAAGGCCAGGGTGCCCGCGTCGCGCTGATCTTCATCGGCTTCGACGACGCAGACCTAGGCCGCAGTGGGCTGGCCGAGGCCTTGAAGGGCGACCCCGTGGTCAAGGTTCCCGGCGGCCATACCCATGCCGGGACCGAAGTCGCGGGGCTGGACCTTGATCTTCTGGAACTGATGGTCAGAGAGCTTGGCGACGAGGTCTCGGGCTTTGCCGTGGCATCGCACTTCGCCACCCGCAACCCCGCGCATGAGATGGCCGCCCGCGACATGATCCGCCGCGTGACAGGTCGCCCCGTGACTTGCAGTCACGAACTTTCGGCCAATCTCAACGGACCAAAGCGCGCCCTGACCGCTGTCCTGAATGCCCGGCTGATCGGGATGATCGACCGCCTGGTCGCCGCCTGCGAGCGGCATCTGGCGCAGGTGGGCATCAAGGCCCCGCTGATGGTTGTCCGCGGCGATGGCGCGCTTATCTCTGCTGCGATGGTCCGCGAACGCCCGATCGAGACAATCCTGTCCGGCCCCGCCGCCAGCATCGTCGGCGCGCGTTGGCTGACCGGGGCGTCTGACGCGCTGGTGTCGGACATCGGCGGCACGACCACCGACGTGGCGCTCCTGCGCGGCGGTCTGCCCGAAATCGACCCGCAAGGCGCGCGCGTCGGCGGTTTCCGCACAATGGTCGAGGCGGTGGCGATGCGGACCACGGGCCTTGGTGGCGACAGCGAAGTGCACCTGCTGACCGAGGGCCTGAACGGCGGACTGCGCCTTGGCCCCCGGCGGCTGATGCCGGTGTCGCTGCTGGCCGTCGACCACGGCCCGATGGTGCATGCAGCCCTTGACCGCTGGCTCTCCTCGGACACCGTGGCCGAGATGGACGGTCGCTTCGTCGTGCCGATGTCGGGCCAACGGGGCGGGCTGAACGCGCGCGAAGTCGCGGTGCTCGACCGGATCACCGCGCCGATGCCGATGGTGAATGCCCTCACCTCTCGGCTGGAGGTGGCCGCACTGGAACGCCTGGTGGCGCGGGGGTTGGTGATGATCTCGGGGGTGACACCTTCGGATGCATCACATGTCCTCGGGCGACTTTCGGAATGGGACGGCGCGGCAGCGGAAAAGGCGCTGCGGTTGATCGCCAAGCGCCGCACTGGAGCCGGGGAGCGCTTTGCCACGGGGCCGGAGATCTTTGCGCAAGCGGTGGTGGACCAGCTGACACAGCAGACGGTGGATTGCCTGCTCGAGGCGGCCTTCGGTGAGGATAGCGCCTTTGCGAAAGACGCGCCAGAGGTGCTGGTCCGTCACGTTCTGACCAAGGCCGGCCTCTCGCAGCATCGCGGGGTAGTCGAGGTTGCCATCAAGCTGGGCGTCCCGGTGATCGGCCTTGGTGCTTCGGCGCCGTCCTACTATGGCGCCGTGGGCGAAAGGCTGCACTGTCTGATGATCTTGCCCGAACACGCCGGGGTTGCCAACGCCATTGGCGCGGTGGCCGGACAGGTCAGCCAGCGGGCCACGGGAACAATATCTTCCCCCGCCGAGGGGCGGTTTGTGGCCCATCTGAGCGAGGGGTTGCAGGTCTTTTCCACGTCGTCGGACGCCCTGGTCGCGCTGGAAGCCGCCCTTGTGGCCGAAGCCTCGGCCCGTGCGAAAGAGGCCGGCGCGGTGGACCTGCGCGTGACCGTGGACCGCGAGGTGAAAGAGGTCGAAATCGAAGGCCGGACCATGTTCATCGAGGCCCGCATCTCGGCAACGGCGTCGGGACGGCCGAGAGTGGCACACTAGAACATCCCGCCCGATGGCTGAGTCGCCTCTCGGGCAACCAGTCCCGCCGAAGATAGATGACAAAAGAAAGCCCGTCCTGCCATGGACTTCCACCAGACGCGGTCGGATTCACCCTTGACCTCGGTCTCCGACCCCCTTAATTCGCCCGACAGTGGCTAGGTAGCTCAGCTGGTTAGAGCGCGCGACTCATAATCGCGAGGTCGAGGGTTCGAGTCCCTCCCTCGCCACCACTTCCCTCTCCGAAGATTTCTCGGGACCTTCAAGAAGAGCTCCGCGCCTGAGAGCGCTTTGCCGGTGCATGTGTCCGGGATTGTCCGCGGGCGCAGGCTTCGTCCGCCGTCAGGCCGTCGATGCGGTGACATCGGTAGAGGTACGGACACTTCAGGCCCAAATTCAGTCCTGACGACGCGTTGATCGCGCCGAGACAGTCTGTCAAAGAGCTTGAGAAGGCGCCTGCCGCACCATCCCGTGACGGTCGGTCAGTCGCGCGACCGTCTCCCGGAAGCGTTGGGTCAAACGCTTTATCGGATGGCGGGAAGGACCCGCCTGGCGGGCGGCAATCTCGGCTTCGGAAAACTCTCCGGGGTAGCGGTCCCCGGTCGACTGAATGGTGGATTGAAACCAGATAAGAAAAACTGCGCCGTTCATGATCGTTTCTCCTGCTGAAAGCGCCGGATTGGCGACTGGAGTGCCTCGCAGATTGGCCTGAACCCGCTCCTCGCGCTGTTCCCTCGGGCACAGGATTCAAAACTCTTTGCAGGATGCCCGGATTTCCGCTGTATGTGGAACCAGCCGGACAAGCAGCAGAGCAATGCAAGCCAGACCAGACCTTTCGTCCCATTCCCTGCTGCGTGATCTTCCACAGGTTCACGTGCAGCGGCTCCAATCCGCAATGAACCCGCAGACCTGGGCCGCAGGCAAGCTGGTCTTTCAGCGCGGCGATCCCGGAAGTTTCATGGCCTTCATCGTTTCGGGGAAGGTGCAGCTTTCGCTTCTGACCCCCGGCGGCAAGGAGGTCCTTCTGCGACAGGTTGGCCCAGGCGACGTGCTTGGCGAAATTGCGGTGATCGACGGCGGCGAACGGTCGGCCGACGCACGGTCCACCAGCGCCACCGAGGCAATGATCCTGACGCGCCAGGCTTTCCTGTCCGTCGCTGCAGAAATGCCCGAGCTTTATGCCTCCATCGCGCGCTACCTTTGCGCAGCGCTGCGGGCAACGAATTACCAGATGGAATCCATCGCGCTTTATGATCTGCAGGCGCGACTGGCGCGGTTCTTCCTGATGACTTGCGCCTCAGGCACTCCGAAGGGCCAGCAGATGCGCGTCGAGATGCCCTATACCCAAGGCGAACTCTCGGCCCTTCTGGGTGCAAGCCGCCCCAAGGTGAACAGCGCCCTGTCCCTCTTGCAGTCTGCGGGTGCGATCACCAAAGACGGGACTGGCTATCTGTGCAGTCTGGCGCGGCTTGAAGATCTTGCCGAACCGGAAGACGGCCTCTGACACTTTGATCTAAGCTTTGGCCCAGGGACCGTGCGGCTGGTCAACGCCATCCAGCCGCTGAAACCCGTGCAGCCCGAAAAAATCACGCTGCCCCTGAATCATGTTCGCAGTCCCGCGCGCGGTGCGCATCAGGTCGAACCAGGCAAGGCCCGCAGACAGCGCCGGAAGTCCAAGCCCGTGCAAAGCGCCTGCCGCCACCACCCGGCGCAGGGCCGGGATGGTCTGGCGCAGAAGGTCGGCAAAGAAAGGAGCAAGCATCAGGTTGCGCGTCGGTTCCTGGCCCAACGCCTCGGCCATGTCGTTCAGCATCGCGGACCGGATGATGCAACCCGCCCGCCAGACCCGTGCGACCCGCGGCATGTCCAGGGCCCAGCCAAACTCTGCCGCCGCCGCTGTCGTCATTGCAAAACCCTGGGCGTAGCAAAGGATCTTGCCGGCGATCAGCGCCTGTT
Organism: Paracoccaceae bacterium; assembly: GCA_031412255.1. Taxonomy (GTDB): domain Bacteria; phylum Pseudomonadota; class Alphaproteobacteria; order Rhodobacterales; family Rhodobacteraceae; genus Tabrizicola. The sequence continues at coordinate 6,814 of JANOCQ010000064.1, forward strand.
CCAGGTCCTCGACCGGAAGCGCCACGGGGCTGGGGGCAGGTCCGTACAGCGCCTCGCCCGCCGCCCGTTCGCCCCGTCTGGACGAGACGTTGCGTGCCATCACCGCGGCCTCGATCACCGGGATCGGGGTGCCAAGATTCTGCGCTTCGATCGCCGTCCAGCGCCCGGTCCCTTTCTGGCCGGCCGCATCGACGATCATGTCCAGAAGCGGCCCGCCCGTGACCGGGTCCGCAGCCCCTGCGACAGCGGCGGATATCTCCACCAGATAAGAGCGCAGGATACCCTCGTTCCACCGCGCCAAGACCGGCGCGATCTCGGTCGCGCCCATGCCAAGGCCGTCGCGCATCACGCCGTAGACCTCGGCGATCATCTGCATATCGGCATATTCGATGCCGTTGTGGACCGCCTTTACGAAATGGCCCGCCCCCGTTTCGCCCATGTGGTCAGCACAGGGGCTGCCGTCCTCGGCCTTGGCGGCGATGGTGTGGAAAATATGTGCCATCCGGGCCCAGTCATCCGCCGTGCCTCCGGCCATGATCGCAGGTCCGTGCCGCGCGCCCTCTTCTCCACCGGACACGCCGATGCCCATGAAACGGAAGGGCAACCCCGCCATGGCGCGGCGATTGGTGTCATGGAAATTGGCGTTGCCGGCGTCGATCACCAGGTCGTCGGGGGCCAGATACGGCGCCAGAGCCTGCAGCATGTCGTCCACCGCCTTGCCCGCCGGGACCATCAGGATGATCGCGCGCGGACCCGCCATTGCGGCCACCAGACCCGCCAGCGTCTCGGCCGGCACGATCCGTTCCGCCAGGTCCCCGGCCCCCGCATGAAAGTCCTGGGTGACCAAGGCCGTCCGGTTCCAGACGGCAATCGGAAAGCCCTTTTCGGCGATGTTCAGCGCCAGCGCTGCGCCCATCGTGCCCAGGCCCACCAGGCCGACCTGCGGTTTCGTCACGGCCATTGCGCGCCCTTCCGGTTAAGGACGACCGAGTAGAGCCCCGTCGTCGCAGTGATGAATAGCCGGTGCTTCGCCCGGCCCCCGAAGCAGAGGTTCGAGACGACCTCGGGCAACAGGATCTTGCCCATGAGATGCCCGTCCGGGGCGATGCAATGCACCCCGTCGCCGGCCGAAGACCAAAGGTTGCCCGCCTCGTCCACCCTTATCCCGTCGGCACAGCCCGGGTCGATCCGGTGAAAGAGGGAACCCTTGGCGGGCCGCCCGGTTCCCATCTCGAAGACCAGGATATGCTGGGGGTCGCTGTGAAAGGCCCGCCCGGTGTCGGCAACATAAAGCTTTGATTCGTCGGGACTGAAGGCAAGCCCGTTGGGACAGGCCATGTCGGTGATCACGGCCTCGATGGTCCCGTCCGGGTCTACGCGGTAGACCGAACAGGGCAGCTCGGCCTCGGCCTTGAACCCCTCGTAGTCGCTGACGATGCCGTAATGGGGATCGGTGAACCAGATCGCACCGTCGCGGCCGACCACAACATCGTTCGGGCTGTTCAGCCGCTTGCCCTGATAGCTGTCCGCAATCACGGTGATCGTCCCGTCCCATTCGGTCCGTGTCACCCGCCGCAGCCCGTGTTCGCAGCTGATCAACCGGCCCTGCCGGTCGCGGGTATGACCGTTCGAGTAGTTCGCGGGCTGGCGAAAGGTGGTGAGCCCGGCCTCGCTCCAGCGCATGATCCGGTCATTGGGGATGTCCGAAAACAGAAGGCAGTGCTGGTCGCCGAACCACACCGGCCCCTCGGCCCAGTCGAAACCATCGGCCAGCTTCTTCAGGGGGGCATTGTGCATGACATAGGCGGCAAAGGCCGCGTCATGGATCTCGAAGCACGAAGCGCTTGCGGACATGGGTCACCTCCGTTAGCGCTCACTCTCGCCCAGCAGGCGCGGGGGCACAAGACGCGGAGGACCGATGTCGCATCCCATGTTCGACCTGGCCGGCCGGCAGGTCCCGCTTTGCCCCGACTGCTCTTGGGTGGCGCCATGAGGCGTCTGGTGGTCATGGGCGTTTCCGGATGCGGCAAGTCATCGGTCGGAAAGGCCTTGGCGGCGCGTCTGTCCATCCCCTACTTCGACGGCGACGACCTGCATACGCCTCAGGCCGTTGCGAAGATGCGTGACGGCGTGCCGCTCGGTGACTCCGACCGCTGGCCCTGGCTGGACCGAGTTGCGGGGGTGCTGCGCGACCGGGCTCCGGTCATCGTCGGCTGCTCTGCGCTGAAGCGGGTCTACCGCGACCGGATCCGCGTCGGCGCGGGTGGGCCGGTAACCTTCGTCTACCTGTCGGGCAGCCGCGAACTGATTGCGTCTCGCATGGGGGCGCGGACCGGGCACTACATGCCGACCTCGCTGTTGGACAGCCAGTTCGCGGCGCTGGAACCTCCGGACCCCGACGAAGCGATCACCGTCGACATCGCCCTGGATCTGCCCGATCTGGTGGATGCGGTGTTGGCCCGGTTGCCCCAGGATCGGGGCGTCAGCTGAATCGAGCCCTTTCGCGCGTTCCTTTTGTCTCGCCCTTTCGCGTTAAGGACGCGAAAGGGCTCGGCAGGTGGGGGCGCTTCGCCCCGCAAACCCCCAGAGGATATTTGGGCAAATGTGAAAGGCTGACGGGCCTTGACCAGACACTGTCGCTTTCGATCTTGATCGGCCTCCGGTTCCGGCGCACACAAGGGACCGATGGTTCCCGGCCAAGCCAAGCGCGGCCGGGTGAAAAGGGAACGGGGTGAGGTGTAGGCAAAAGCCGCCAAATCCCCGACTGCCCCCGCAACTGTAAGCGGCGAGCGACCCCCGCATAGCCACTGGCCCCGCCGTAACTACGGCAGGCCGGGAAGGCAGGGGCAAGCAGCGACCCGCGAAGTCAGGAGACCTGCCATCGAAGACGTGACCCACCGGGCGGGGTGCCCCGGAAGGAATATTCGATGGACGAGCTTTCCAATGGGCCGGTGGCCCGATCCCGTGACGTGGCGCAGTCCGCCTCGCATCTGATCCTTGTCCGCAAGGCGTGCCGCCACCGGCGCGCCGCCTTTTGTCCTGCCCCGTTTCAGGACGACCTGGACCCGACGGCCGCCCGTATTCCCGTCCCCGTCCCCATCCCTGTCATCGGCATCCGCGAAGGAGCAATCCCGTGACGGTCATGGAAGTCAGGGGCGTCTCCTGGGGCCCGAAGCGCGCGCCAGCGATCTTGCACGACATCTCTTTCCGGCTGGCCGCAGGCGAGGTCCTGGCGATCTGCGGGGCGAACGGGGCGGGGAAATCCTCGCTTCTGCGGCTTCTCTACCGCCACCAGGCGCCGCAGTCGGGGTCGGTTCTGGTCGAAGGTCGAGACCTTTGGCAGCACTCCGCACGTGAGGCCGCGCGAATCGTCGCCGCCGTCCTGCAAGAGCAACCCAGCGACTTCGCTCTGACCTGCCGAGAGATCGTTTCGCTTGGCCGGCTTCCACATCGGCAGGGGATGGGGCCGGGCGCGCGGGACAAGGCGATCACTGACGCGTCCCTGATCCGGATGGACCTTTCCCACCTTGCCAACCGCGGATTCGGCACGCTTTCCGGCGGCGAGCGACAGCGGGTCATGGTCGCCCGTGCCCTCGCGCAAGAGCCGCGCATCCTTGTTCTGGACGAACCAACCAACCACCTGGACATCCGCCATCAGCTGGAACTCCTCCGCCTGCTCCGCGGCCTTGGTCTGGCGGTCGTCTGCACCCTGCACGATCTTACCCTCGCGGCGGAATTCGCGGACCGCATCCTGATCCTGGACCAGGGCCGGGTCATCGCCGATGCGCCACCCGACGAAGCGCTGACCGAAGCCACCATCGCCCGCGCCTTTCAGGTCACCCCCCGGATCGACCGTACCGGCGCGGCCCCGCGATTTTCCTTCCAGTTGGACCATTAGATGAAAACCCTGCTCGCCTACCTCCTCCTTTCCGCCCCCGCTCTGGCCTTCCCCGTTACGGTGCAAAGCTGCAACCGCCAGGTCACCTTCGACGCCGCCCCCACCCGCGCCATCGCCAATGACGTGAATCTGGTCGAGATGATGTTGGCCTTGGGCCTGCAAGACCGGATGGTCGGCTATACCGGCGTCTCGGGTTGGAAGACGCTGGACGCCGAACTGCGCGAAGGCGTGGCCGAACTGCCCGAGCTTTCGGCCCAATACCCCACGCGCGAGGTGCTGCTGGGGGCCGAGGCCGACTTCTTCTTCGCCGGCTGGAACTACGGGATGAAGGTCGGTGGCGAGGTGACGCCCGAGACGCTGGAGCCGCTGGGGATCAAGACCTACGAGCTGACCGAAAGCTGCATCTTCGTCGGCCCCAAGGCGAAGGCGTCGATGCAGGATATGTATGACGACCTCTTGAACCTTGGCCGCATCTTCGGGGTCGAGGATCGCGCGCAGGCGCTGGTCGACGGCTACAAGGCGCAGATGGCCGAAATCACCGGGGGCGTTGACCGCTCCACCCCGCTCCGCGTCTTCGTCTACGACTCGGGCGATGAAGCCCCCTTCACCGCCGGGGCCTATGCCATCCCCACCGCCCTGATCGAGGCGGCCGGTGGACGCAACATCATGGACGACCTTGATAAAAGCTGGGCCACCGTGGCATGGGAGCCGGTGGTCGAGCGCAACCCCGAAGTCATCGTGATCGTCAACTACGGCGACGTGACGGCCGAGCAGAAGATCGCCTTTCTGGAAACCAACCCCGCTTTCGCGGGCATCGACGCGGTGAAGAACGACCGCTATGTCGTGCTGGAATACGTCGAGGCCACGCCCGGCCCCCGCAACATCCTCGCGGTCGAAAAGCTGGTCGCAGGCTTCTGGGGACGATAGATGCAGCGCCGCGCCGCCATGACCCTGTTGCCTGCCGCGCTTCTGGCGTCGCGGGTTCTTGGCCAAGCGCAGCGTCGTATCGTGGTCATCGGCGCGGGGCTCGCGGGCCTGGCCGCCGCCCGTGATTTGCAGGTCGCAGGGCATGAGGTCACCGTGATCGAGGCCCGCGACCGGGTCGGCGGGCGGATCTGGACGTCGCGTCTCTGGCCCGACCTGCCGATGGACCTTGGCGCAAGCTGGATTCACGGCATCAGGGGGAACCCGATCGCCGCGCTCGCAGACGAAGCCGGGGCCAGCCGGATCGCCACCTCCTACGACAGCAGCCTTGCTCTTGGCCCCGATGGGCAGCACATCGACCTCACCCGCGACATGGACTCGACCGAAGCCCTGGTCGCCACCGCCCGAGACGCCGCGGAGGATCTGGATACTGACATCTCCCTCGCCGAAGCGGTCCAGTCCTCTTCCGCCTGGGCCCGTTCAGGCCCGGAAATCCGAAGCCTCGTCCGTCACCACATCAACGCCGACTTCGAACAGGAATACTCCGGCGACTGGGCCCTTCTCTCGTCCTGGCACGTGGACGCTGGCAAGGAATTCGACGGTCCGGATGTCCTTTTCCCCGGTGGATACGACCAGATCGCCACCTACCTCGCCCAGGGTCTTTCAATCCGCCTGAACCAGACCGTCTCCGGCCTGATGCCCCGGTCCGGCGGGATTGATGTCACCTTGGCTGACGGCACGCGTCTTGCCGCCGACCAAGCCGTCGTCACCCTGCCGCTTGGCGTCCTCAAGTCCGGCAGCATCGCCTTCGTCGAACCCCTCGCCGGCGCCCGTCAGCAGGCGATCGACAACCTCGGCATGGGGCTTCTCAACAAGTGCTGCCTCCGCTTCGACAGCGTCGCGTGGGGCACGGATGTCGACTGGATCGAGTGGCTCGGCCCGCAGGATGGCCACTGGTCGCAATGGGTCAGCCTGGCCCGTGCCACCGGGGCTCCCGTCCTCCTTGCCTTCCACGCCGCGTCGCAAGCCCGCGACCTGGAAGCCCTGGACGACACCGCCACCCGGGCCGCCGCCCACGCCGCGTTGAAGTCGATGTTCGGCACCGCCTTCCCCGCCCCCGTCGCCGCCCAGGTTACCCGCTGGTCGCAGGACCCCTTCGCGCGCGGCGCCTATTCCTTCCATGCCACCGGCACCTCCCCCGCGACGCGGGGCGCACTTGCAGGATCCGACTGGGATGGCCGCCTGATCTTCGCGGGAGAAACCACCGCGCCCGACTACCCCGGCACCGCCCACGGCGCCTACCTCTCCGGCCAAAGGGCCGCCCGCACCGCCATGGAGCACGCCGGATGACCGCCGCCCCCCAGGCCAGCGAGACCTGCACGACGAGCATCGACCCGCGGGCCCAAGCCGGTCACTTGCCCGCCGGCTCCCCGCCACCCTCCCCCAGGCAAGGGCATCGTCGCGCTGCCCCCGGATGCAGCGCATGACCGAGACCCCCCTCACCACTCCCGCCACCGGCGCTTTGCGCCTGACCCGCCGGGCCGGTCTTGTGCTTGCGGGCTGCGGCCTGCTCGTCCTTGCCGTGCTTGTCGCAGTCTCGGTCGGTGCGGTTCCAATCCCGCTCTCCACCGTCGCGGGCGTGCTGGCGAACCACTTGATCCCCGGACTCGTTTCCCAGGACTGGACCGGCGGACGAGAGGCCATCGTCTGGGACATCCGCTTTCCCCGAGCGGTCCTTGCCGCGCTGGTGGGCGCGGGGCTCGGAATCGTGGGCGCGGCCCTGCAATCCGTGACCCGAAACCCGCTAGCAGACCCGCATCTTCTTGGCATCTCCTCGGGCGGAGCCTTCGGTGCCATCGCCGCCCTTCTGCACACCGGCCTTTTCCTCGGGCTCCTGACCGTGCCGCTCATGGCCTTTGGCGGAGCACTTGCCGCAACTCTCCTGGTCCTGGCCGTCGCGCGCCTGACCGGGGCCACGTCCGCCGACCGTCTGGTTCTGGCCGGGGTCGCGGTCAGCTTCATCATCATGGCCGGGGCCAACGTCCTGATCTTCCTCGGCGATCCCAAGGCCACCCACACAGTGGTCTTCTGGATGCTTGGCGGCCTTGGTCTGGCGCAGTGGTCGCACCTCGTCTATCCAGCCGCGGTCCTTGTGCCCGCCGGACTCTGGCTCTGGTCCCAGGCCCCCGCCCTGAACGCCATGAGTCTTGGCGACGAGACCGCCGCGTCGCTGGGCATCCCCGTCGCCCGCTTCCGCCTGACCGTCTTTGTCGCAGGGGCGCTGATCACCGGCGTGATGGTCGCCTTCTCGGGCCTGATCGGCTTTGTCGGGTTGATGATGCCCCACCTGGTCCGCTTTGCCGTTGGCGGCGACAACGCCCGCGTCCTGCCGCTCTCGGCGCTGGCCGGAGCTATCTTCCTTGTCGCTGCCGACGCCCTTGCCCGGATTGTCATGGCACCCGAGGACATGCCGATCGGCATCGTCACGGGTCTGGTTGGCGGGGTGTTCTTTCTTTGGTTGATGGGTCGCCGCCCATGAAGATCATGATCCAGGGCGCCGGGTCGAACGTCGGCAAATCGATGCTGGTCGCGGGCCTTTGCCGCCACTTCACCCGCCAGGGCCTGGCCGTTCGCCCGTTCAAGCCGCAGAACATGTCGAACAACGCCGCTGTTGCCACGGGCGGAGAGATCGGTCGCGCCCAGGCGCTCCAGTCCCGCGCCTGCGGGGTGCAGCCCCATGTCGACATGAACCCCGTCCTCCTGAAACCCGAGTCCGAGACCGGCGCGCAAGTCATCGTGCAAGGCCAGCGCCTGACCACGATAAAGGCCCGCGACTATGCCGCCCTGAAGCCGCAACTGATGGCCCCGGTGCTGGACAGCTTCCGCCGCATGCAAGAGGAAGCCGATCTGGTGATCGTCGAAGGCGCAGGCAGCCCGGCCGAAGTCAACCTGCGTGCCGGGGACATCGCCAACATGGGCTTCGCCCGCGCCGCCGATGTCCCGGTGATCCTGACCGGCGACATCGACCGCGGCGGCGTCATCGCCCAGTTGGTTGGCACTCAGGCTGTCCTCGACCCCCAAGATGCCGCGATGATCCGCGGCTTTCTGATCAACAAGTTTCGCGGCGACCCCAGGCTTTTCGACGACGGCTACCGCCTGATCGAGGCGCGCACAGGCTGGCAAGGCCTTGGCGTCGTGCCGTGGTTCCCTCACGCGCAGAAACTCCCGGCTGAGGACGCCGCCGACCTTGGCGGCACGCGCGGAACCGGCCGGTTTCTCATCGCCGTCCCCCATCTGAACCGCATTGCCAATTTCGATGACCTGGACCCCCTCGCCCAGGAACCGGGCGTCACCCTCAAGATCATCAAACCCGGCCAGCCCCTGCCGGTGGAAGCAGACCTGATCATCCTGCCCGGCTCCAAGGCCACCATCGCCGACCTCGCCCACTTCCGCGCGCAAGGCTGGAACATCGACCTGGCCGCGGCGCTAAGGCGTGGTGCCCGGATCCTCGGACTTTGCGGTGGCTACCAGATGCTTGGGATGGAAATCGCCGATCCTGACGGTGTCGAAGGCAGGCCCGGATCGGTTCCCGGTCTTGGGCTTCTGAACCTGAGCACGGTGATGACCGCAGACAAGCGGGTGACAGAGACGACGGCCCACCACCCGGCCTCTGGGACGCAGGTGAAGGGCTACGAAATCCACCTTGGCCGAACCGAGGGGCCCGACCGCGCTCGCCCGATGTTCACCGTGAACGGCCACCCCGAAGGCGCGCTCCGCGCCGATGGACGCGTCATGGGCAGCTACCTCCATGGCATGTTCACCGAGGACCCGTTCCGGCGTGCGTTCCTGGCCAGCCTGGGCGCGACGCCGGGGGTGGCCAGCTACGATCAGACGGTCGAGGAAACGCTGGACGCCCTTGCCGACCACCTTGCAGCCCATGTGGACTGCGCCCGGCTTCTGGCCATTGCGCAGACGTAGAGCGGGCGATATCGCCCGCCCTACACCCGTGCCAAATTCCTGACGCCCACGGCCGACGAACTTTGCAGAAAGCTGGCTTTCCGTCCTGCGTGGACGGGTCAGCTTCCCGCGCAGTCCGCGATGGTCTGGGCGATGCCGCGCAGCAGCGCCGCATAGGCGTCCGGACCCGGCTCCAGCGACGATCCGACGGGGTCGAGCGCCCCGCCGATCTTGACTCCGGTCCCCTCGGTCAGCTGCTCGACAAGTGCCGGATCGTGCTGCACCTCGGGAAAGATGCACACCACACCGCCGGCCTCCAGATCGCCCCGCAACTGCGCCAGCCGCGCCGCGCCCGGCGATGAGGCGTCCCCCAGTGCGATGCTGCCCGCGACAGTCAGCCCGTAATGGTCGACGAAATAGCCATAGGCGTCATGGAAGGTGACGATCGGCTTGTCCTTCACTGGCGCAAGCAGGGCTACCAGTTCGCCGTCCAGGGCCGCAATCCGCTCGCCCGCCGCCACCGCATTGGCCGTGTAGGTCGCCCCATTCTCCGGATCAAGCCGTCCAAGCTCGGCCGCGATCAGGCCCAGCCAGACCTGCGCATTGGCGGGGTCCAGCCAGGCATGCGGGTCCTCGGACCCGTGGTCGTGGCCATCTTCGTGCCCTCCCTCTTCGGCATGCGCCTCTTCCGAGTGACCCGCCTCCTCAGAATGCGCCTCGTCCGAGTGACCGTCTCCTTCGGAATGCTCCTTTGCATGGCCGTGCCCGTCCGTCTTTGGGTCGCCATAGGCCCGCCGCTCGGTCCCCTCTGCGTCCAGCAGCGCAAGCGCGGCCGCACCTTTGGCGCGGCTGTCCATCGCGCCGTCAAGCCAGGGCGTCAGCTCGGGTCCGACCCAGATCACCAGATCCGACCCCGCCACCGCCCCGGCCTGGCTTGGTTTCAGCTGGAAATCATGTTCATCCGCCCCTTTGGCCAGCAAGAGTTCCGGCTGACCCAGGTCCCCCATCACCTGGGCCGCCAACGCGTGCACCGGAGGGATGTCGGTGACCACCGTCGGCACCTCGGCCAGGGCTGGCGTGGCGCTTGCAAGAAGAGTAATGATATAACGCATCAGGCGGCTTCCTTCTTTCGCTGCGCTGATCTATGTATGTAATATCATAACATGTCAAGAGCCCCCTATGCCCGAACCGGACCTCGCCTTCGCCTCCCATGACCATGCGCATTGTACCCAGGGCGCGCTTGCACGGGCCGAAGCCATGACAACGGCCGCCGGTGCGCGGATGACTCCGGTGCGCCGCCGGGTGCTGGAGATTCTGCTCGAAGAACACAAGGCATTGGGCGCCTATGACGTTCTGGCCCGGCTGGCGACGGAAGGCTTCGGCAACCAGCCCCCGGTCGCCTATCGCGCGCTGGAGTTTCTGGTGGACCAGGGGTTGGCGCACCGCATCCAGCGGCTGAACGCCTTTACCGCCTGTGTGCATCCGGGCGAAGACCATGCCCCCGCCTTCCTGATCTGCCGCGTCTGCCACATGGTCGCCGAGGCCGAGGCCACCGCCGCCCGCCAGTCGCTTGACGCTGAGGCCGCCCACGCGGGCTTCCAGATCGAACGCTCGACCATCGAGGCGCTTGGCCTTTGCCCGAACTGCCGGGGACAGGCATGAGCCTTTCAGACGGTCCGCTCCTCGCCGCCGACCATATCTGCGTCCGTTTCGGGGCCGACGAGGTGCTGCATGACATCAGCCTGAAGGTCGATCCCGGCGAAATCGTCACGATTCTTGGACCCAACGGTTCCGGCAAATCCACCCTCCTGCGCGCGCTTCTGGGCATTGTCCCGGTGGCCGAGGGCCGCCTGTCGCGCCAGCCGGGCCTGCGCATCGGCTATGTCCCGCAGAAGTTGACCGTCGACCGCACGATGCCGATCACCGTGCGCCGTTTCCTGTCGCTGCCGACCCGCGTCGCCGACCAGGCCGCAGAAGAGGCGTTGGCGCGGGTCGGCATGGCGGGTCAGGGGTCCGAGCAGATGACCACCCTCTCGGGCGGGCAGTTGCAACGTGTCCTTCTTGCCCGTGCGCTGTTGGGCAAGCCCCAACTTCTGATGCTGGACGAGCCGACCTCGGGCCTTGACCAACCGGGAGAGGCGGCCTTCTACCGCCTGATCGAGGAGGTTCGCCTTCAGACCGGCGCAGCGGTTCTGATGATCAGCCACGACCTGCACGTGGTGATGGCCGCAAGCGATCGGGTGATCTGCCTCAACGGCCATATCTGCTGCGAGGGCACACCCCGCGTCGTCTCGAACGCGCCGGAGTATCGCGCCCTGTTCGGGCTCGGCACTCAAGGTGCCCTGGCACTCTATCGCCACGAACACGACCACGAACACGACCACGGCCACGGCCACGCACACGAGGACGGCAACCTGCACCACCATCACCACGATCGCGATCACGACCATGCTTGACGACTTCCTGGTCCGCGCCGGGCTTGCCGCCGTTGGATTGTCACTCGCCACAGGCCCGCTTGGGTCCTTCGTGGTCTGGCGCCGCATGGCCTATTTCGGCGACGCCACGGCCCACGCCGCGGTCCTGGGCGTCGCTTTGGCTCTGGCCACCGATCTGCCCATCGGCCTTGGCACTCTAACCGTCGCGCTGGCGATGGCGGTGACAGTTGCCGGTCTCTCCGCGCGCGGCTGGGCGATGGACACCACCTTGGGCGTCCTTGCCCATTCGGCGCTTGCCTTCGGCCTTGTCGCGGTCAGCTTCTTCCCGAATGTCCGCACCGACCTGTCGAGCTACCTTTTTGGCGACATCCTGGCCGTCTCGCGTGCCGAGCTCGCGCTGGTGTGGCTTGGCTCGCTGGCCGTCCTGGCCCTCCTTGCCTGGCGATGGCAGCGGCTCTTGACCGCCACCCTGTCCGAAGACCTCGCCCATGCCGCCGGGATCGATCCCGACCGTGAGCGGCTGGTCCTGGTCATCGCTCTGGCCCTGGTCGTCGCCGTGGCGCTGAAGATCGTGGGCGCTTTGCTGATCGCAGCCATGCTGATCATCCCCGCCGCCGCCGCGCGCAGTTTTGCCCGCACGCCCGAGGTGATGGCGGCCGCGGCCATCGTCCTCGGCGCAGTCTCGGGACTTGGGGGCCTCGGCCTCTCGCTTTGGCAGGACACACCCACCGGCCCCTCAATCATCGTGGTCGCCGCGGCACTTTTTGCACTGACCTCGTTCGCCCGCCGGGTCTGACACCATAAATCTGCCGATTTGCCCGAAGCTTGCCAGAATTCGCGGCTATCAGGGCTGCAAATGGACAAGGACTGACCCCGTGTTTCGCCTGATCGGTTTTCTCGTGATGTTCACCGCCACCGCCGGCGGCTACATGTTCTTCGACTACAAGATGTCCGCCAAGTGGTCCGGGCGCGAGGACGCCGAAGGGCTGACCTTCACCGAATACCTTTCGGGCCTGTCTGGCCGCGTTTCCGGACTTACCGGGTCGGCTTCTGCCACCGGATTGCCGACGAAGCTTGCCGACATGCTGCCCAAACCGCCCGAAGGCTGGACCGTCCGGCCGACCGAGCCCACGGACGTGGACAGCTTCCTGCCGAAATCGAACAGCAAGAAAACCGACAAGAAGGCGATCGAGGCCGTGACCCAGATTGGCACCGCCGAAGCCGCGTCGGGCACCGAAGTGGCGTTACTCACCTACGAGAAGGGCGATCGCAAGGTCGTGGTGAAGGCCGTCCGCTATCCCAACATGATCTTCACCAGCTTTGCCGCCATGCAGCAGCGCATGGAACTGCGGATGATCTCCGCCCAGTTCCGCGGCACCGAATTCGCCACGGTCCGCGGTCTGGACGTGACCGAGGACCTGCTTCCTGAAGGTTTCCGCGGTCGCTATTTCCTCGCCGATGTCGGCGCCCAGATCCACTTGCGGATCCTCGCCCCGAAGCGCATGACGGACCAAGATCTTCTGCCGTTTTTCGAAACGCTGCACGTGAAGGCGATGAACGCCGGGGTCATCGACAAGGTCGAGGGCCTGGGCGACGTGCCGGTGATCGTCCTCGCCTCGGCCCTGGATGACGCGGGCCGCGACGCCTACCTTGCCGACCTCGCCGCCCGCAAGGCAGGCGAGGCCGCAAAAGAGGCAGAAGATCATCAAGCGGCAGAAGCCGCAGAAGCTGCCACCCCCGTCGCCGAGGATGGCGGCGGCTTTCTCGGCAGGTTCTTTGGCGGTGACGAGGGGGCAGAGACCCCTGAAGTCGAAGCCCCGGCAAAAGGGTCATCCGTCAGCTGCTCGACCGGCAAGGATGGGGTCAAGCGCTGCACAGTCGAAAGCACCGCCCCGGCCACCGACTAGTCAGAACGTCAGCCCGGAAAAACGCGACGGATTCTGCGGGACTCCCGGCAGGACGCACAGCATCTCGTACAAGAGGTTCGCGCCGATCAGCGCGGTGTTGCCGGTAGGATCATAGGGCGGCGAGACTTCTACCAGATCGCAACCGACAAGGTTAAGCCCAGCGCAGCCCCGCACGATCTCCAGCGCCTGCCAGGTGGTCAGCCCGCCCGGCTCGACCGTTCCGGTACCCGGTGCAAAGGCCGGGTCCAGGCTGTCGATATCGTAGGACAGATAGACTGGTGCAGTGCCGATCTTCTCGCGCACGATCCGCATCAGCCCACCCAGGGACTTGCCCCAACATTCCTCGGCCTGCACCACCGTCCAGCCCTTGTCGCGGCCCCAGTTGAAATCGTCCGCCGCATAGCCCGTCGCGCGCAGCCCGATCTGGAACACCTTGTCGTTCTGCAGACAGCCATCCTCCCAGGCGCGGCGGAACGGGCAGCCGTGGGCAACCTTTTCGCCAAACATCGTGTCGTTGATGTCGGCATGGGCGTCGATGTGGATCAGTGCCACCGGCCCGTGCTTCTCCTTGATCGCCCGCAGGATCGGCCAGGTAAGCGTGTGGTCGCCGCCCAGCGTCAGCGGGATCACCCCGTCGGCCAGGACGCGGCGGTAATGCGCGGTGATGATGTCCACCGTCTTCTTCAGATCGAAGGTGTTGATCGGAACATCCCCAAGGTCAGCGACCTGCAGATGCTCGAACGGGGCGGCCCCGGTCGCCATGTTGTAGGGCCGTATCATCCGGGATTCGTCCCGGATCTGCCGGGGTCCCAGCCGCGTGCCGGGGCGATTGCTGGTCCCGTGATCCATCGGAATCCCGATGAAGGCCGCATCCAGCCCCTTGGCACTGGTCGCGGCGGGAAGGCGCATCATCGTTGCGGGTCCGCCAAAACGCGGCATCTCGTTGCCGCCGAGGGGTTGGTTGTAAGGGGTCATCTTCAGGGCCTTCCTGCTGGTCTTGGCCAACCTTGCGCAGAACCCGGGCGACCACAAGGACCCCTCCTCCTGCGCCTTCGGCTCCTCATCGCAGAGCGCAGCGAGGAGCGACGCAGTCGAACGACGAGCGCCCCAGTTCAGCGCGCCAGCACCCGGTCCAGCACCGCGCCGATCTCGGCCCCTTCGCTGATCTGAGGCAGGCTTGGCGTCAACCCGTCCGCCAGTTCCTTCCGCGCAACATCTTCGGCTGCGACCGCAAAGGCCCTCCTTGGGTCCGCATCGGCCCGCAGCGCGCGGTCAAAGAAGGACTCGCCGAACTCGGTCCACTCCGCGCCATCGCGACAGCCAAAGGACGTCCGGTCGGCCCGCGCCGCGGTGATGACCAGCCGCTCCGGCGCCGCCAGATCGTCGATGAAAGACCCCGAGAAACAGGCAGAGACCACGATGACCACCGGTCCGATCCCGCTTTCCTCCATCATCTGCCGGAACTCCACAGCCGTCAGGTCACTGGTGCCCGCCTCGGCGAAGTCCAGCGAGAAGAGGTCCTCCTGCCCATGCGAGGTAAGGAAGAGGAAGGCCAGATCCTCCACCCCCTGCCGCGCGCCGATCTCTTTCAACGCCCGCGCCAGATTCTCCCGGTTCGCCATCGGATAGCGCATCGGGTGGTCGTGGCTGTTGGCCAGACGCAAGGTCCGCAGACCCGAGCCGTACTGGGCATCGAGGATGGCAGAGACTCCGTCGACCTCGACCAGGAATACCGACTGATCCGCCGTGCCGCCCAGCGTCAGTGCAAACACCTCCGTCACGCCAGAGGTCTCTGGTGCAAGGGCCGCAATCTGCTCGTCCATCAGCCGGTCCTGCGCGGCGTACAAGGCTTCGACATCGACGGGGGTGTAGTCCTCGGACCATTCGCGGTCCGGGAAGACGTAAAGCTCGTCCACACTGAACCAGCGCAGGGCGATCTCTTTCGTCCCGAGAAACACCACCGTCATGACCAGCCCCGCCCGCAGCCATTGCCGCACCGGCGCCCGCAGCAGCCAGACCAGCAGCGCGATCTGGACCGCATGTGCCCCGGCCCGGATCATGCCGACCCCGCCCTCGGTCTGGTAAAGCTGCGGCGCCTCGCGGAACAGCGTCCAGAGCAAAAGGCTCAGGACCGAAATCACCAGAAACAGCAGCGTGACACTGCGCGCCAGCAGGTCCAGCCGCCCAACCAGCGCCAGCGCGACCACCAGCCCTGCGACGATCACTGCGCTTTGCGCGACCGACGTTTGCAGACCCCACAGCGAAATCTTGCCTCCCGGCCCGAAATACCCGACCTGAGCTGCAATCTCGGCCAACCACGAAAGTCCCACCGCCACCAGGGCCACCACAGCAGGCCGCGCCGGAACGGATGGGGAGGCGTCAGTAACCGTCATGCTCAATCCCTCTTTTCCGTCCTTCAATCGCACAAAACTGGCAAGACTTCGGCACGACATGCGGCCATGTCGTTTTCTGACGCCAAAGGTCGGGTGGACTTGCCCGCATTCCCCCCGCTCTGGCAGATAGGGGCGAACCTATTGCGGGAGTCTCTTCCATGAAAACCCACGTCAAGGCCCTCGTCGTCGGCGGCGGCGCAGTCGGCACCGGCATCGCCTACCATCTGGCGAAAGCCGGCTGGGACACCATGCTGGTCGAGCGGGACGAGCTGACCGCGGGCTCCACCTGGCACGCCGCGGGCCTTCTTCCGTTGTTCAACATGTCCTACGCGACCACCCACATCCACAAATACTCGGTCGACTTCTACAAG
>JANOCQ010000065.1:0-8393 GCA_031412255.1 Paracoccaceae bacterium
GGATCGACGGCGACGGCATCGACGCCCTGCACTTCCGCGAATACCTGGAGGCATGGGACGACCGGAACGCCTATGGAGTTTCCCACGTCGGGTGGGGCGTGAACCAAGGGGCCAAGTGGGTCAGCGCCGCCATGTACGACAAGCGCGACATGCAGGC
The DNA here is from genome assembly GCA_031412255.1 of Paracoccaceae bacterium. GTDB lineage: Bacteria > Pseudomonadota > Alphaproteobacteria > Rhodobacterales > Rhodobacteraceae > Tabrizicola. The sequence goes on from JANOCQ010000065.1 coordinate 158, forward strand.
GGTGGAGTTTCGGGCGATCGCCGGGTCATTCCTGTGGTCCACGGGAGCGAACCAGTATGCCGGACGCTACACGCTGGGCCACTTCGACCTGCCGATGAGGAACTGCACCATCGCCCTCGACGGGCGTGTCGTCGTGAAGGCGGGTGTTCTGCAAGGGGAGCTTAGCCAATGACCGACCAGACACCGATTGCCGTAGCCATGCCGATGAGCGACCCCGCCGACTATTACGACATGACCCGCGTCCGACCCGAAGTCGCGGCGGCGATGCGCAAGATAAATGAGCTCGGGCCGGCCTTTGCCGCGCGGGCGAAGGCGGTGGACGACGATGCCTCCTTCCCGACCGAGAACTACAAGGACCTTGCCGACAACGGTTTTCTTGGCCTGTCGATCCCAGAGGAGTTCGGCGGCTGGGGCTTTTCGATGGGCGAATACGCGATGGTCGGGGCCGAGATCGCCAAGTATTGCGGCGCGACGGCACTGACCTTCAACATGCACAACTCGTCGATGGCCTGGTCGCGGTTCATGTATGACATGCCGAACCTGTCCGAGGCCGAGCGGACGGCTTTCGCGCCGTTGCGTGAAAAGCAGTTCCGTCGGGCGATGAAGGAATGCGCGATCTTCTCGCAGCCGATTTCGGAGGGTGGGCAGAACTGGACCTCGAAGCCGAACCAGACACAGGCCCGCGCGGTTGAGGGTGGTTGGAAGATCAACGGCTTCAAGAAATTCGCCTCGCTGGCCGGCTACTGTGATTACTACACCATCGTCTGCACCGAGGTGTTCGAAGGGATCGATCCGCGGCACGAGGACACGATGCTGTTCGTCGTCCACAAGGATGCGCCGGGTTTGACGGTCAAGGGTGACTGGGACCCCTTGGGGATGCGGGGCACGAACAGCCGCGACCTGATCTTGAAAGACGTTTTCGTCAACGAGGATGACCTCCTGATGCCGCGTGGCATCTTCGGCAAGACCCTGCCGAACTGGCCACACATGATGGCCACGCTCAGCCCCACCTACATGGGCGTCGCCCAGGGCGCCTATGACTTCACCATTGCCTATCTTCAAGGCCGCATCCCGGGTCAACCGCCCATCGACCGTCGGATGTATGCGACGAAGCGGGTGGCAGTTTCGAAGATGTATGCGCGGCTGGCAAATATGCGCGCCCTTTGGTGGCAGGCGTTCTCTGAAGCCAAGGGAATGCCCTCGAAGGCCGAGGTCATGCGCATGTATGCCGCCCAGTACAATGTGATGGAAGGCGTGCAAGAGATCGCCGCTATGGCGATTCGCACCTGCGGTGGACAGTCGATGCTGAAATCCCTGCCTTTGGAGCGGATGTACCGCGACAGCCGCTGCGGCGCGCTGATGCTGCCCTATACGTCCGAGATCATGGAGGACTACATCGGGGTTCTCGCGCTCTACCAGATGGACGAACTGGACCACGCCCCCGGCGACGACGGCGGGGCCCGGAACTCTCTTTGGCGCGGGGATAGCGGCTCATTGAAAGCCCTGCGCTGATGGGGCGCGAGGTGGTGCAGGTCCGGGGTCAGGTGCCCGCACCACCCGATGCGGTCTGGTCCATCGTGCGCGACTTCTGCGGTGCTTGGCATCCTTGGGTCGCGTCGCTCCGCGAGGAGCGGGGGGCGCTCGGGTCAAGGGTCCGGGCCTTCACAGTCAGCGGTGAAGAGACGGTCTACCGTGAGCAGCAAACCTATCTCTCCGACAGTGACCGCGTCCTTGGCTATACGCATCTGGAAGGCATTCGCGACTGCGAGGCCTATGATGCCCGCATCACCGTCAGTGCAGCACAGGCAGGCGGGTCAGTGATCGGCTGGACCGCCACGATCCGCGCCCCGGCAGCGCGGTTGGGGGCAATCTGCAACGGGACAAGGGCGGTCTTCGAGGCCGGGATCGCGGCTTTGGCGACCGCAAAGCCACCGGCGGTCCCTGAAGTCGCCTTGCCCACTTCGGCCCCCATCGAAACGCTTGTCTTCGATGACCTCCCCCGTCTTGCGCTTTCGGTGACGCCCGACCTGGGCGGCGACACGCTCTGCCTCTTTCTCCACGGCATCGGCGGCGGCCGGACGAACTGGCATCCGCAACTGGAATCCGTCGGGCAGATCATGCGCGCCGCCGCGCTGGACTTGCGCGGTTATGGCGACAGCACCCTCGGGCCGCGCCAGTCCACGGTGGACGATTACTGCGCAGATATCCTCCGCGCGGCGCAGAAACTTGGAGCGAGACGACTGGTGCTGGTGGGTCTCTCTTACGGATCCTGGATTGCCACCTCCTTCGCAATGCGGCACCCGGACATGCTGGCGGGGCTGGTGCTGTCGGGCGGCTGCACCGGCATGTCCGAGGCCGGGCCTGACGAGCGCGAGGCCTTTCGCGTTTCGCGCGAGGTGCCCTTGAACGCAGGTCAGGTCCCGGCGGATTTCGCGCCATCGGTGGTCAAGGTGCTGGCCGGACCCGATGCCAGCGAAGCGACGCGCCAAAAGCTACAAAACAGCATGGCCGCCATACCCGCCGCCACCTACCGCGATGCACTGGTCTGCTTCACCAACCCGTTGGGGCGCTTCGACTTCGCCAAGCTGACGATGCCGGTCCTGATGATGACCGGCGAACACGACCGCCTTGCCCCGCCGCAGGAAATCCGCGCCGTCGCAGGGCGTATCTGGGACGCCGCGCCGCGCCCGGACGTGTGGTTCGAGGTGATCCACGGCGCAGGCCATGTCTGCAACGTGGAGAAGCCGGAGACCTATAGCTGTCACCTCCGCGCCTTCCTGAAGCGCCTCGCATGACCGCGCTTCCCCGCCGCCAGCAGAACCGCCTGAACCGCGAGCGCCAGATCCTGGATGCCGCGCTGACGGTTTTCGCAGGACAGGGCTATTCCGGCACCACGATGGATACCGTCGCGGCCGAGGCCGGTGTGACCAAACCAACCCTCTACAGCTACTTCCCGTCGAAGGAGTCGCTCTTCCAGGCAATGATGCTGGGCCAGCGTGACCTCATGCTGGATGTCTTCGACCATCCCGGCACCGAGGGCATGGTGGACGATCTGCTCAACTTCGCCTGGACCTATGCCGACACCGTCATGCGCCCCGACATGCTGTCGCTGGCCCGCCTGATCATCGGCGAGGTTTCCCGTTTCCCCGAAATCGGCCGCGCCTATCAGGCCAGTGGCCCCGACCACCTCTTGCGCGGGATCATGCGCTACCTTGAAACCCAGCGCGAGGCCGGACGGCTGGCCTTCGACGACGCCGAACTGGCCGCGCAGGACCTCTGGGGTCTCATCCTGTCCGCCCCCCGGACCCAGGCGCTTTACATGCCCGACGCAGTGCCGAATCGCGCGACACTTAACCGCTACATCACCAACGGGCTACGGGTCTTCCTCAAGGCCTACTCTACCACCCCCGCGCAGGACCTTCACCAACTGGCCGCGCTTGTCCCTACGGAGCCACGATGACCCTGCTCGACGATTTCCTCGCCGATCCCGCCAGCCGGTTTGCGACGGTGGCGATGGCCGATACCAACGGCTTGCTTCGCGGCCAGATGGTGTCCACCGCCAGCCTCAAGGGCATCGCGAAGAACGGCATGGGAATGGCTCCCGCACAGCTGTCGCTGGACCCGACGGACGTGCTTCTGAACCTGCCCGGCGTGAACGACGCGACGGGGGATTTCCACGACGACCCCTTGCGCCTGGACCCATCCAGTGCGCGAAAGCTGCCCTGGTCAAAGCCGGGCCACGACCTGCTGGTCCTGTCGACCTTCACCGGGGCCTCGGCCGAGCTTTGCCCCCGGTCGATCCTGACCAAGGTCCTCGCCCGCGCGACCGATGCAGGCATCTTCCCGAAATACGGGATGGAACTGGAATACACTCTCTTCAACGAAACCCCCGAAAGCGCTGCGGCCAAGGGCTACCGCAACCTGACCCCCGCCACCCAGCACCCCAGCCACGACCTGATCCTGTATCAGACGGTCCAGACCGAATGGTACGAGGCCGTCGCCGCAATCTGCGAACCCCTGAGGATCGACCTTGCCAAGATGCACGAAGAGATCGGTGCGGGCTTCATGGAGGCCTGCATCGGAGCGGGCGAGGCGTTGGAGCCCGCCGACCAACTGATGCTTCTGAAGACCTTCATCCGCGCGCTGGCCCTGCGGCAGGGCAAGTCGGTGACCTTCATGCCAAGGTGGAGCGAGCAGGCGGACAGCCAGTCGATCCATCTGCACATCAGTCTGAAGGACAGGCAGGGCAAACCGCTCTTCTGGGATGAAAGCCAGAAGAACGGCGTCAGTCAGACCTTCCGCCATTTCCTTGGCGGATTGCAGGCTTACATCGGCGACATGACCCTGATCTTCCAGCCCACGGTGAACAGCTACCGCCGCTTTGCCCCCGGCACCTTCGCGCCGCCCGGCCTGACATGGGCTATGAGAACCGCACCACCTGCTTCCGCCTGGTGGGCCACGATGCCGGAAGCCTGCGGGTGGAGAACCGCTTGCCCGGCGCCGATACCAACCCTTACCTCACCGCCGCGGCCACCATCGCCGCCGGGGTCGCGGGCATCCTGAACCAGATCGAGCCCGACCCCGAAGTCATCGGCTCGGGCTATACGCAGGAACCTGCGCGCGACTTCGCCCGCTCGATGCCCGAGGCGATCGGCCGCCTGCGCGGGTCCGACTTCGCCCGCGACTGGCTGGGGTTTCGCTTCGTCGATGGCTTTACCGCTACCCGCGAAGCGCAGCATGACGAATTCCGCAAGAAGGTTCCCGACGTGGAACTGCAACGCTTCTTTGACCTTGGGTGACCTGATGGCAGATACCGACCTCCGCGCCGCTTTCGTCGAAGGGATGAGTCGCGCGGCCACCTTCGTCGCCGTCGCCACCACCGACGGCGAGGGCGGGCGGGCAGGGGTTACGGTGTCGTCGCTGACGTCGGTTTCTGCGGATGGCGAGCATCCGTCGCTTCTGCTTTGCATCAATCGGCAATCCCCGGCGGCCACCGCAATCCTGCAAAACCGCGCGTTCTGCGCCAACCTTCTGGCCGAAAACCAACAGAATCTGGCCAACCTTTTCGCCGGCCGCAGCGCCACCGACCGGGCCGAGCGCTTCGACCGCGTCCCTTGGGAAACCGGCGACATCGGCCAGCCGATCCTCGCCGGTGCCACGGCGGTTTTCGAGTGCCGGCTGGCCACTGCGCTTCTGTGGGAGACCCATCACATCATCGTCGGCCGGGTCGCCTCGGTCCGCTTGTCAGGCGAAGGCTCCGCACTGCTCTACGGCCAGCGGGCCTACAGAAAGGCTATACATCTGACCGGAGATAGTTAAACTGTTAAGTAATTTGCGGCGCTGAAAACGACTGCAAAGCCAAGACCGGCGCAAAGACCGGGACCTGCGCAACAAGGAGGGACACATGACTGACTTCACCGAAATCGGGCCGAACCGGCTACGACGCAATTCGCTCGGCCTGGTGGCCGTCACCTTCATGGTGATCTCCGCTGCGGCCCCGTTGACCGGGGTGGCCGGGGCCATGCCGCTGGCATTTCTTCTTGGGAACGGGACGGGGGTGCCCTTGACCTTCATCCTGCTGACCCTGGTCATGCTGGCCTTCGCCGCGGGCTATGTCGCGATGAGCCGCCATGTCATCAACGCTGGCGCCTTCTACGCCTATGCCGCGCGCGGGCTGGGTGGCAGTTGGGGCGGTGCGGTGTCGATCATGGCGCTGGTCGCCTACAACACCATGCAGTTCGGCTTGATTGGCCTTCTGGGCGGCATCTCCGCCGGGGTGTTCGGCCAGTTCGGCATCAACTTGCCATGGTGGATCTATAGCTTGATCGCCATCGCTCTGGTCGGAATCCTCGGCTACCGGCAGGTGGACCTTTCCGCCAAGGTCATGGTTGTTCTCGTGGGCCTGGAATATCTGATCGTCCTCATCGTCGACTTCGCCATCCTTGGGGCGGGTGGGGCCGAGGGGACGGGCCTTGCCGTAAACATCTTCGACTTTTCGGCGCTGACCTCGGGGTCTCTGACGGCCGCCGTCCTGTTCTGCCTTGGCTCCTTTATCGGGATCGAGGCGACCACGATCTACGGCGAAGAAGCCAGGGACCCGGAGAAGACCATTCCCCGCGCGACCTATCTGTCGATTCTGATGATCGGGGTGTTCTTCGTCTTCACCACATGGCTGATGATTGCCGGAACCGGAGCCAACAAGCTGCTGGAAACGCTCGGCGGTCTGGAAGATCCCACGGCGCATTTCTTCATTCTGGCTGAAACCTACACCAACCCGACCGTCTCGATGATCGCGGGCCTGCTGCTGGTCTCCAGCCTCTTTGCCGCGCTGTCGGCCTTCCACAACTACATCGCGCGCTATTCTTATGTGGCCGGGCGGGACGGCCTCTTGCCCGAGGCTTTCGGCCGGACCCACGGCACCCACCAAAGCCCCCACATCGGGTCGGTCGTGCAAAGCATCGGCGCGCTGATCGTGCTGGCAATCTTTGCCGGGCTGGGGCTGGACCCGATCCTGAACATGTTCACCTGGGTGAGCCAGGTCGGCACCTTGGGGGTCATCGGGATGATCGCCATCACCTCGCTTTCGGTGATCGTGTTCTTCTCGAAAAAGGGCGGCGGCTCGGTCCTGTCGACGATGATCCTGCCGGGGATCGCGGGTCTGATCATGGCGGCCCTCTTCGTCTATATCTTCCTCAACTATGGCGACCTGACGGGAACGACCGGCGGCTCCCTCAGCTGGATCTTGCCTTCGCTGATCCCGTTGGGAGCCATCATCGGCCTGCTTCTTGCCCAGCGGCTGAAGTCTTCGGACCCCGCGCGCTTTGCCCGGATGGGGCAGAACATCGGCTGACCGTTGCTCGGGCCGGCCCTGTAGGTCGGCCCGTTACAGCTGCCGCATCCAGAACTGGAGCGGCTTTTCCGTCTCGTCACTATCCCCAAGGTCCCTCCAGCTGAACCTTGCCACGACACCGGGCAGAGTCTCGTATCCGCGCCCGCGCCAGAAGGCGTCGTTCGTGCGGGCTGCCGCGGGGCGGGCCGGATGGTCGTCGGGCCGGATGACCGAGCAGAAGGCGACATGGGAGCGGCCCAGGGTCCGGGCATGGTCCTCGCGCAGGTCGATGAAGCGGTGGCCGAGGCCAATGCCGCGGTACGGGCGCAGGAGGACGGATTCCGCTCCGTAGAGGATGCTTTCGGGTTGAAGGCCAAGGTCGCGGAAGGGGGCGCTGAACTCCGGCGCGTGGTCTTCCATCGGGGTCGAGGTCGAGGCGCCGATCAGCTGGCCGTCGTGGAAGGCCCCGACCAGAAGCGCGCCGGGGTTGTCCCGGTAGGTGGCGAGGTATTCGCGTTCGTATTCGTGGGAGCCGTCGTAGAGGTAGGGCCAATCCCGGAAGACGGTGATCCGCAGCTGGGCCACGCCGTCGAGGGCGGCTTCCAGGTCGGGGCCATGCAGGGCCCGGACGTCGATGTCTTCCAGGTTCATCGGGAGACCTGCTGGGTCCAGTCGTTCAGGTTGTAGAAGGTGGTGATGCGGGCTATGAGGCCGCCCTTGACCTCAAAGAACCCCCCGGCGGGGAGGATGTAGGTCTGGCCGCGCGCCTCCGGCAGACCGGGGTCGGTCTTCAGATACTCGCCGTGGACCACGAATTCGGCCGCGCCCCGGGTGCCGTCGTCGGTGGCGAAGATGGTGAGGTCCCGCAACTCCTCCCGGTAGCTGACCCCCATGTGGCCGCAGAACTCCTGGAACTTCGCCTTCCCGATCCGGTGCCCGCCCTCGTTCACCCGGTGCTCGATGTCGTCGGTCAGGCAGGCGAGCATCCCCTCGGGGTCGCCCGCATTGAAGGCGTCGTAGTAGCGGCGGATCAGGGAGAGGGTCGTCTTCCGGGGCATGGGGGTCTCCTTTGGAGCCGGAGAGTAGCGGGCCGGGGCGGGGTTTCCAAGCCGGAGGGGACGGGTTGGGGGCGATAAGCGACCTTGGGGGGAGGGGTGTCCACGGTGGACAAAACGGAGTTTGGGAAAGATTTCAGCGGGTTGGGATTTTCCGTTAGGGTGGTGTTAACTTCTGAATTCCGTGAAGAGGAAGGGCCAGAGGGTCGGAAAAGCGATTGTCCAGTGGACAGTCGCCCGACCCGATTGCCTGCAGGCGCAAGCCGGAAGGCAAGGGGTTCTCAGCTTGCCTGGACGGTTAGAAATCGGGGCGCGCCTGACTGGGCGGGCGCGGAAACGCGCCTGCCAGGGG
>JANOCQ010000066.1:0-4947 GCA_031412255.1 Paracoccaceae bacterium
TCGTCTCCACGCCGAAAGGCGTCATGTCCGATGCAGCAGCACGGTCCGCCAATGTTGGCGGCGAAGTGCTCTGCACCGTATTCTGAGGGGTAGGACATGTCTCGTATCGGCAAGAAACCCGTCACCTTGACCAAAGGCGTAACCGCCTCGGTCTCGGGCCAGACCGTCGAAGTGAAGGGCCCGAAAGGGACCCGCAGCTTCACCGCAAGCGACGACATCACCCTCACGGTCGAGGGCGATGCCATCAAGGTCACGCCACGTGGCCTGTCCAAGCGGGCCCGCCAGCAGTGGGGGATGACCCGCTCGATGGTCGCCAACCTGGTGACCGGCGTCTCCACCGGCTTCAAGTCGGACCTGGAAATCCAGGGCGTCGGCTACCGCGCGGCGATGGCCGGCAACGTGCTGAAACTGTCGCTGGGCTATTCCCACGAAGTGAACTTCGACGTGCCGAAGGGGGTGACCATCACCGTCCCGAAGCAGACCGAAATCACCGTGGAAGGCATCGACCAGCAGCAGGTCGGCCAGGTGGCCGCGAACATCCGCGAATGGCGCGCGCCCGAGCCCTACAAGGGCAAGGGCATCCGCTACAAGGATGAGTATATCTTCCGCAAGGAAGGCAAGAAGAAGTAAGGGTGGCAAAATGGCTTTGAACAAGAGAGAGCTGTTCCTCAAGCGCCGCCTGCGCGTCCGGAACAAGATCAAGTCGACCTCGCATGGTCGTCTGCGCCTCAGCGTGCACCGTTCGTCGAAGAACATCAGCGTCCAGCTGATCGACGATGCGAAGGGTGTGACGATTGCGGCGGCTTCCTCGCTCGAGAAAGATCTCGGCGTGGTGGGCAAGAACAACGTCGAGGCTTCCGCGAAAGTGGGCACCGCGATTGCGGAACGGGCCAAGAAGGCCGGGATCGAAGTTTGCTACTTCGATCGTGGCGGCTTCCTGTTCCACGGCAAGATCAAGGCGCTTGCCGATGCAGCCCGCGAAGGCGGTCTGAAGTTCTAAAATCAGGCGGGCGGTGGCAACACCGCCCCGATGATCCGGGTCCCATGGGGACACCAGGATTGGTTCTAACGGCGCCGATGCGCGCCACCACGAAGGAATTGCCATATGGCAGAACGTGACAATCGCGGCGGAAACCGGGGCGGCAATGACCGTCGCGACAACCGCCCGGAAGAGAATCCGGAATTCGCCGACCGTCTGGTCGCGATCAACCGCGTCTCGAAGACCGTCAAGGGTGGCAAGCGCTTCGGCTTTGCAGCCTTGGTCGTCGTCGGAGACCAGCGTGGTCGCGTTGGCTTCGGCAAGGGCAAGGCGAAAGAAGTGCCGGAAGCGATCCGCAAGGCCACCGAACAGGCCAAGCGCTCGTTGATCCGCGTCGCTCTGAAAGACAGCCGCACGCTGCACCATGACATGGAAGGCCGCCACGGCGCCGGGAAAGTCGTGATGCGGACCGCCGTGGCCGGTACCGGCATCATCGCCGGCGGCCCTATGCGCGCCGTGTTCGAGATGCTTGGCATCCAGGACATCGTGGCCAAGTCGATCGGCTCGACGAACCCCTACAACATGATCCGCGCCACCATCGACGGTCTGAAGCACGAAGCTTCGCCCCGTTCGGTCGCTGCACGTCGTGGCAAGAAGGTCGCCGAAATCCTGCGCAAGCCGGAAACCGAAGTGGCTGCCTCTGAAACCGTGGAGGCATGATCATGGCTGACACCAAGAAGACCATCGTCGTGAAGCAAATCCGTTCGGCAGCCCGCCGTCCGGCCGTGCAGACCGCGACCCTGAAGGGCCTGGGCCTGAACAAGATGAACCGCACCCGCGAGCTGGAAGATACCCCTTCCGTCCGTGGCATGGTGGACTCGATCAGCCACCTGGTCGTCATCATCGAAGAGCGCGGCTAAGGCCCGCTCGCGCGCTGGCTGGGAAAACGACCCACCATCAGCTAAAAAATGAAGCGCCCCGCCGGATTGGCGGGGCGCTTCCAATTATCCCGAAGGCTTAGCTCCCGCTACGGCCGCCCTGGCTTCCGCCCTGGCCGCCCTGGCTTCCGCCTTGACCGCGGTTCTGTTGGCCGCCACCGTTTTCCTTCAGACGGCCATCCGTCTCCGGGTTCTTCACGTCACCCTGGCCGACGTCGCTACGTGCTGACTGACCACCGGACTTGCCGCCCGACTGACCTCCGGACTGACCACCCGATTTTCCGCCCGACTGACCACCCGACTGATTCTGGTTGTTTGCCATTGCCGTTCTCCATCGACTATCCCACCGGCTCAGTCCGGTGGGCATGCATAGAGAACCGGCAAGTCGCCCCTCTGTTCCGGGGAGCGGCCTGCAGCCGACAACTGCAGGCAGCTTCCTGCGCACACAGCCCTGCGACAGCCCTGGGCAAGGACCGTCGTCGCCATCACGATCCGCAAGCCGAAGGGGCGGAGGGCCATCCTGCGCGATCCACCACGAAGACCGGGCACGCGACGACCGAGCACACGACGCGAAAACTTACCTAAGGTCATACACTGGTGATACGCTTTGCCCAGGCGACTCAACCCGGCCCAGGGAGGGGAAAGGGGCCGCCGGGGAGCGAAGCCATGTCCACGCATTACGCTGGCGGCTGCGCGCACGTCCATGTGACGGCGACAGCCGAGCCGATCGACAACCACGAATGTCACTGCAATGTCTGCAAAGGCGTGACCGGCCAGCAGACGACGCATGTCGCCTTCTTCAACCACGGCGATGTTCAGGTCGACCATCCAGAGAAGATCAACCGGGTGCCATTCAACAAGGACAACCCGAACGGCCCATTGGAAATCTGCGTCTGTGCCGAGTGCGGTGCGGCGCTGATGCTGGACGACAAGCAGGGCCGCATCCGTGTGGCTGTGCCCAATATCATGGGGTACGACGACGCCAAGTTCCCCAAGGCGACCTACCACGCCTTCTGGGACGAGACGAAGGGCTATGCCGCGCCCCACGACGGCCGCCCGGTCCACTCGGGCCTCCAGCCGGGTTTCGTTTGGCCGAAGGGGGCGTAGTCGGGCTTCAGCGACTCTGCACAGGTTAACGCCACCCTAATGGAAAATCGTAACCTGCTGAAATCGCAGGATAGAGTGAGACTGTCTACCGTGGACAGCCTCGGCCTTGCTTTCTGCTCCCACCTCATGTATCGCCCCCGGGTGGCCGATCGTGGCCATGAGAATCAAGAAAAGCCGTGGTCGTCCCGTTCTCGCTTCGGGGGCGTATCCGGCAAGGAGAAGCGAAATGAAACTGCATGAACTCGCCGACAACGACGGCGCGGCGAAGAAGAAGAAGCGCGTTGCTCGCGGCCCGGGCTCGGGCAAGGGCAAGACCGCGGGTCGCGGTATCAAGGGCCAGAAGTCCCGCTCGGGCGTCGCCCTGGGTGGCTACGAAGGCGGCCAGATGCCGCTCTATCGCCGTCTCCCGAAGCGCGGCTTCACCAAGCCGAACCGTCTGGAATTCGCCGTCGTGAACCTTGGCCTGATCGAGAAGTTCATCGCCTCCGGCAAACTGGACGCCACGGTCGAGATCACCGAAGACGTGCTGGTCGCGGCTGGCGTGACCAAAAGCAAGCACGACGGCATCCGCGTGCTGGCCAAGGGCGAAGTGACCTCCAAGTTGAACCTGACCGTCACCGGCGCATCGGCCTCGGCCGTGGAAGCCATCGAAAAAGCCGGCGGCAAGGTCACGCTCCTGGCACCGGTCGCGGCGGCGGCTGAATAAGGCCCGGTCGCGCAGGCGACCAGATAGGCATTGTGAGCGGCCGCAAGGTCGCTTACATCAGCTACCAGTTTTCCCGCGCCGCCGACCGGAGAACGGTCCGGCGGCGCTTGGCTTGAAAGAGACCTGACATGGCATCTGCTGCAGAGCAAATGGCGGCGAACCTAAGCTGGGGCATGCTCGGCAAAGCGTCCGACTTGCGCCAACGCATCTTCTTCACCATCGGTCTTCTGATCGTCTACCGCCTGGGCACCTATATCCCGGTACCCGGTATCGACGGCCAGGAACTGCGGGAGTTCATGCAGCAGGCGGGGCAGGGGATCGGCGGGATGCTGAACCTCTTTACCGGTGGTGCGATCAGCCGGATGGGGATCTTCGCCCTTGGCATCATGCCCTACATCAGCGCCTCGATCATCGTGCAGCTGCTGGGCACCATGTATGGACCCTGGCAACAGCTGAAGAAAGAAGGTGAGCAGGGCCGCAAGAAGCTCAACCAGTACACCCGCTACGGCACGGTCGCGCTGGCGATCCTGCAGGGCTATGGCATCGCCATGTCGATCCAGGGTGGCGGACTTGCGCACAATCCGGGCCTTTTCTTCGTCGCCTCCTGCGTGATCACGCTGGTGGGTGGCACCATGTTCCTGATGTGGCTGGGCGAGCAGATCACCGCACGCGGCATCGGGAACGGCATTTCGCTGATCATCTTTGTCGGCATCGTCGCTGAAATTCCGGCGGCCATCGCCCAGTTCTTTGCACAGGGCCGATCTGGCGCGCTGTCGACGCCGGTTATCCTTGGAATCATCGTGATGGTGATCGGAGTCATCACCTTCGTCGTGTTCATGGAACGCGCTCTGCGCAAGATCTCGATCCTCTATCCCCGCCGCCAGGTTGGGATGAAGGTGTACGAAGGCGGGTCCTCGCACCTTCCGATCAAAGTGAACCCGGCCGGGGTGATTCCGGCGATCTTCGCCTCTTCGATCCTGCTGCTTCCAACGACCGTCTCCACCTTCTCGGGCGGCGGGACCAACCCGATCCTCAGCTGGCTTGCCGCGAACCTCGGCTATGGCCAGCCGCTGCACCTGGTGTTTCTGGCGGCGATGATCGTCTTTTTCGCCTACTTTTACACCCTGAACGTCTCGTTCAAGGTCGACGAGGTGGCCGAGAACCTGAAGAACCAGAACGGCTTCATTCCGGGCATTCGTCCCGGCAAGAAGACCGAG
>JANOCQ010000067.1:0-8084 GCA_031412255.1 Paracoccaceae bacterium
CTTCAACATCGTCGCCGTCGACGACTTCAACATGGGCGCGATGGAGAACAAGGGGCTGAACATCTTCAACTCCCGCTATGTTCTGGCTTCCCCGGAAACCGCGACAGACGACGACTATTACCGGATCGAGGCAATCATCGCCCACGAATATTTCCACAACTGGACCGGCAACCGCATCACCTGCCGCGACTGGTTCCAGCTGTGCCTGAAGGAAGGCCTTACCGTCTTCCGCGACCACCAGTTTTCCGGCGACATGCGGTCGGCAGCGGTGCGCCGGATCGAGGATGTCATGACCCTGCGCAGCCGGCAGTTCCGCGAGGATGACGGCCCGCTCGCGCACCCTGTCCGACCCGAAAGTTTCATCGAGATCAACAACTTCTACACCGCCACCGTCTATGAGAAGGGGGCTGAGGTCATCGGGATGCTGAAATCGCTGGTTGGGGACGGCGCCTTCAAACGCGCCCTCGACCTCTACTTTGACCGACACGATGGCGACGCCGCCACCATCGAAGACTGGCTCAAGGTCTTCGAGGACGCAACCGACCGTGACCTGTCGCAGTTCAAGCTTTGGTATTCAGAAGCCGGGACTCCGCGCCTCAAGGTCGAGGATCATTGGGACAACGGCGTCTACACTCTGACCTTCAGCCAGAAGAACCCGCCCACGCCCGGCCAACCGGAAAAGCAGCCAAAGGTCATTCCGATCAAGGTGGGCCTTCTAAATCCCAACGGCGACGAAGTCGTGCCGACCATCATGCTGGAGATGACACGCGGCAAGCAGTCCTTCCGCTTTGAAGGCCTGGCTGCCAAACCCGTCCCGTCGATCCTGCGTGGCTTCTCTGCCCCCGTGGTTCTGGACCGCAAACCCGTCCCCGGCGAGCGCGCTTTCCTTTTGGCCCACGACACCGACCCTTTCAACAAATGGGAAGCGGGCCGGGCTTTGGCCAAGGAAGTCATGGCCGAGATGGCGCTGAAAGGCACCTCGGTCCGCTCGGACTGGCTGGATGCACTGGCCTCCGTGACGTTCGACGACACGCTTGACCCTGCGTTCCGTGCGCTCTGTCTGCGGTTACCGGGCGAGGACGACATTGCCCAGACCATCCACGCCATGGGACGTATCCCGGACCCCGCCAAGATCCACGCGGCCCGGCGCGAAATGGCCGGCGCGTTGGCCATCCGGCTTGGTGAGGGATTGCAGCGTCTTTACAAGGACCTGGACGACAACGCGCCTTTCTCGCCCTCGGCTGCCCAAGCGGGGCGACGGGCGCTTAAGATCGCCGTGCTACAGCTTCTTACCCGCCGCGATGGCGGCAAACTTGCGGCCTCGGCTTTCGCCCGCGCCCGCAGCATGACCGAAGAGATCGGAGCCTTGGCGGCGCTTCTGGACTCCGGGCAGGGCCAGGCCGAACTGGTCAGCTTCGCCGCTCGCTGGGGCCGGGACGCGAACGTGATGGACAAATGGTATGCGCTGCAGATCGCCTATGCGGAACCTGGGGACGCCGCTGCCCTGGCCGCGCGCCTGATCCAGACCCCCGGCTTTGACTGGAAGAACCCCAACCGTTTCCGCACCGTGATCGGTGCGCTGTCCGCGAACCACGCCGGTTTCCACCACCGGACAGGTCAAGGCTACAAACTGGTTGCAGAATGGCTGCTGAAACTCGACCCCCTGAATCCCCAGACCGCCGCCCGCGTCTCGACCGCGTTCGAGACCTGGCCGCGTTACGATGCGTCCCGCCGCAAGCGCGCCAAGGCGGAACTGGAGCGGATGCTGGCCGCCCCGGACCTGTCAGGCGACCTGCGCGAAATGGTGGAACGCATGCTGGCTGCGGGTTAGGTCTTACGAGGCCTTGCAGTAAGGCTGCTGGCTGGTCCAGGCCGACATCGCCGACCGCTTCTCGCTGGACCGCAAGGGGGCCCAGTCGCGTCCGATGCCCCGGTTGCCACCACCGGCGACCAAACCGTCCTTGGCAACTTGCGTCGACATGATCTCGACCGCACATTCCAGGTTTTGCTCGCCATCCTTCAGCGCGTTGACCGAGGTCGCCTGGCAGCCGTAGTTCGCCGCCGACCGGGGGTCGATCTGCATCAGCCCAATCCACCGCCCTCCGCCGCCGGACGCCCGTTCGTTCCAGGTGCTTTCGTACTTCGCGACCGCCGACAGAAGCCCTGCCCAGAAGGCGCGACGCTCTTCAACGGAGGCGTCCTGGTAACCGGGGCACCAGGTATCAATGTCCGCAGGCACCCTTTCGGACAGCATCTGGTCCTTGCTTGACAGCGCCGTCAGCGTCGATTCGGTCCACTCCACGCCTTCGGGATGGTGGTCCCACTGCATCGGAGGCGCCACGAGGGACATTTCCTCCGCGGGTTTGGTCTGGACGCAAGCAACCAGCGAAGCAGTTGCCATTACACCGAAAATCACACGCACAAGCATGACGAGGTCACCTGAAGATCACCGCATTTCCATTTTTCCGCCCTGATCACCGGTCATTTCTGACCTTGGAACGGGCGCAACCTGCCCGGAGGGCGAGTCGATGTTAGTTACACCGTCACTTATGCATGTGAAAACCCGCACGGGCCGCAGTCAGCAAGAAGACGCCGTTCTGCTGCGACTGCAGTCTGGCGAGGCGGCGGATCTCCTTGACGGGCTGACCGCCGACCAGGTGCTTGCGCGCGTCGATGTGCCTGTCATGCGGGTGGGGCCGGAAAAGACCGAATGGCAGTGCGTCCGCGACGACCACGCCGCCATGGCCGCCGCCGGTGAATGGCCCGATCTGCTGGAGGCTCTGCGCTACACCGACCAGGAAAGGGTCATGGCATCCGGTGGCCGGCGGGTCGCGCCACTGATCAGCGAAGGGATGCGCTCGGGCCTGACCAGCGCCATCGCCCGCGCCGACTGGACTGCCGCCAAGGTCGAACTCAGCCTGCTGGAAGACCTCTACGACCGGAATTCGGAAGACTACTGCGCCGCACAGGTTCTGGCGCAGGCCCATGTCGATCTGGCAAACGCCACGAGGAAACCCACCGCGGCCCAACTGTCCCGCGATGCGTGGGCCGAGGCCGCCGCGCACTATGTCCAGGCCGAACACCTGGTCACTCTCTTCGACCCCATCGAAGAGATGTCGCCCCTGCTGGCGGCGACCCGCTATGCTTTGGTCCCCGGGATCGAGGATGGCGGTGCCGTCTGTCGTGAATGGTATGAGGATTGGGTCGACCTTGATCCCGAAGACGCAGCCGTGCATGCGGCCCATGCCGTGAACATGCTGCCAGGCTGGCACGGCTCGCTTTCCGCCTTTGAGCGTGAGGCCCGCCGTGCCGTTCGCATGACCGAGACGGGGACGGGAAAGGCCGCCTACGCCGTTTTCCACATTGCCGCCGTCGAAGCTCTGGGCGACCTGTCGCCGACACTCGATCACGAATTCTTCTTCGAGGCCCTGGCCGACTATCAATCCGCAACGGGCTGCCAGCTGCGCGCCAACACGGCCGCGCACCTTCTGTCCGGAATGGCGATGAATTTCCGCAAGGCTGGGCCGGCGGCTGCATGGCACCTGACCAAGTCGCGCGCGGCGCTGTCCGACGTCCTGTGGAATCGCCTGCGTGAGGTTCAGCTCGACTGCTGGGCGGCGGGAAATCCGGCGCTCGCCTTTGCCATGGCCGAGGTTTTCGGCCCTGCTCTCAAGCGTGGTGCCCGCATCGTGCGCCGTGGCGACGGTCTTGGTACGCTGGTACGCAGGAGCTGAGCCCCGGACCCCTTGCCCTGTCGGCCCTTGCAGCCTAAACCCGCCCCAAGGACCGCATTCCGGAGGCATCATGCTTGACCTGACCTACACCGCGCCCACGCCAAAGGTGATCGCAGGGGCCAAGCATGACTGGGAACTTGTCATCGGGATGGAGATCCACGCCCAGGTTTCCTCGAACGCCAAACTCTTCTCCGGCGCATCGACCACCTTCGGCGCGGAACCCAATTCCAACGTCGCCTTCGTCGATGCCGCGATGCCGGGCATGCTGCCCGTGATCAACGAATTCTGCATCGAACAGGCGGTCCGCACCGGGCTGGGGCTGAAGGCGCAGATCAACCTGACCTCGGCCTTCGACCGCAAGAACTACTTTTACCCCGATCTGCCGCAGGGCTACCAGATATCGCAACTTTATCACCCGATTGTCGGTGAGGGTGAAGTGCTGGTTGAACTGTCCCCGGGCGTTGCCCGTTTGGTGCGCATCGAACGCATTCACCTGGAACAGGATGCCGGCAAGTCGATCCACGACATGGACCCGACGCTGTCCTTCGTTGACTTCAACCGCACCGGCGTCGCGCTGATGGAGATCGTCTCGCGCCCCGACATCCGGGGACCCGAGGAAGCGGCGGCCTATGTGACCAAGCTGCGCCAGATCCTGCGCTACCTTGGCACCTGCGACGGAAACATGCAGAACGGCAACCTGCGCGCGGACGTGAACGTCAGCGTCTGCCGACCGGGCCAGTACGAGAAATACCAGGCCACGCAGGATTTCAGCCATCTCGGAACGCGCTGCGAAATCAAGAACATGAACTCCATGCGGTTCATCCAACTGGCCATTGATTTCGAGGCCCGGCGCCAGATTGCCATTCTGGAAGATGGCGGCAAGGTCGTGCAGGAAACGCGGCTCTACGATCCCGACAAGAACGAGACGCGGTCCATGCGGTCAAAGGAAGAGGCGCATGACTACCGCTACTTCCCCGACCCGGACCTTCTGCCCTTGGAAATCGAGCAGGCATGGGTCGACGACATCCACGCCCGGATGCCCGAGCTTCCCGATGCCAAGAAGGCCCGCTTCATGGCCGACTACGGTCTCACAGACTATGACGCCAATGTCCTGACCGCCGAACTGGATAGCGGCCGCTACTTCGACGACGTCGCCAAGGGCCGCGATGGCAAGATGGCGGCGAACTGGGTGATCAACGAACTTTTCGGCCGCCTGAAGAAGGAAGGCCACGACATCACCGAAAGCCCGGTCTCGGCCGCGCAACTGGGCGGGATCATCGACCTGATCGCCGCCGGCACCATCATCGGCAAGATGGCCAAGGAACTGTTCGAGATCGTCTACACCGAAGGCGGCGACCCGGCCCAGATTGCCGCGGCGCGTGGCATGCAGCAGGTCACCGACACTGGCGAGATCGAGGCGGCGGTGGATGCCATCATCGCCGCGAACCCGGATCAGGTGGCGAAGGCAAAGGCCAACCCAAAGCTCGCCGGCTGGTTCACCGGCCAGGTGATCAAGGCCAGCGGTGGCAAGGCGAACCCGGCCACGGTCAACGCGCTCGTGGCGGCGAAACTCGGACTCTGACGTCGGGGGCCAAGACTTTTCGAAAAGCCCTGCTTCGAAGGATTTTGACCCGCCCGGTTTTCCAACTGGCGCGCTTTTGCCGGCAAAAGACTTGGTGATTTGCGCTATGCGCCGGAATCTCCTATCACTTCCGCAATTCGTGCCTGGGAGCACCCGATGCAGCGTTTCGAGTTCAAAGTCATTCCAGCCCCCAAGCGGGGCGAAAAAGCGCGTGGGGTCAAGACCACCGAAGACCGCTTTGCCTATGCGCTGACCACGCTGATGAATCAGCTCGGCGATGAAGGATGGGACTATGTCCGTGCCGACTCGCTACCCTGCGAAGAGCGGTCCGGGTTCACCGGGACCAAGACCACCTTCCAGAACGTTCTGGTCTTCCGCCGGGCCGTTGAGGTGAGTGCAATGGAAACCCTGCAGGCGTCGCGCCTTCTCTTGCAACAGCCGATGCCAACCACTCCGCGCCTTGGCCCGGCCGAGGCGCCCACGCCGGGCAATGCACCTGCGGTCGGTCCGGCGAAATCCAACCTCGCGGCCGAGTGATCAGCCCGCAGCCCCCAGTGCCTTCGGCAAGGTTTTCTCAAGGATATCCATCGTCTGGTCGTCCCCCAGGCTGATACGGATGCAACGGTCAAGCGGGGCCACCCCCGGCATGCGGATGAATACCCCGCGGCTGCCCAGTTCGGTCAGAACCTTCCGCGCATGGTCACCGTCCCGCCCGCAATCGATGGTGACGAAATTGGTGGCCGAAGGCAGGGGGCGCAAGCCGTTCGCCTGGGCGATGGCCGAAAGCCGGTCCCGCGCTTTGACCGTCCGGTCCTGCACAGTTTTAAGCCAGTCCTGATCCTTCAGCGCCGCCAGCGCCCCCGCCTGGCTGATCCGGCTCATCCCGAAATGGTCACGCACCTTGTCGAAGGCCAAAGCCAGATCCGGGTTGGTGATCGCATAGCCAACCCGCGCGCCTGCCAGTCCGTACCCCTTGGAAAACGTGCGCATCCGGATCACCTGCGGATGGTCCGCCGGGATCGTCGGCACCGTTCCGGACGGGGCAAGATCGGCATAGGCCTCGTCCAGGATCAGGAGGGTGTGGTCCGGCAGGTTCGCCACCATGTCCTCGATGACCGACGCCGGGTGGTGGCTGCCCATCGGGTTGTCCGGGTTCGCCAGGTAGACCAGTTTCGCGCCGGTGGATCGGGCGGCGGCAAGCAGGGCGTCGGGTCCTCATGGTCGCCCGTGTAGGGGACGCGAGTCAGCAGGCCGCCGTAGCCCGCGACGTGGAAGTTGAAGGTCGGGTAGGCGCCGAGAGAGGTCACCACCGGGGTGCCTGGCTCCAACGTGAGGCGGCAGATCAGGCCGAGAAGGCCGTCGATGCCTGGACCGACGGCGATATGGGCGGGGGGCACGCCGTGGTGGGCGGCGAGGGCCTGCTTCAGGTCGTGGTTCTCCGGGTCGCCGTACATCCAGGCATCGGCGGCGGCCGCTTGCATCGCGGCGACGGCGCGGGGGGAGGGGCCGAAAAGGCTTTCGTTCGCCCCGAGCCGGGCACGGAAGGGGGTGCCGGCGCGGCGTTCAAGGGCCTCGGGGCCGGTGAAGGGGACGGTAGAGGGGAGCCGGTCGGCGTGGGGGGTCAGAAAGCGGGTCATGGTGGCAGGCTGGCACGGGTCGGGGCGGCAGGCAAGGGGGCTGCCCGCGCGTGGGCACTTGATGAGCCCTAAACTTTTCAAAGGCTTGGTCGTGGGCGTTCATGATTCCTTAACCGGTGGACGCCGCGGGCCGGTCAGCCAAGGTCGGCCAACCGGACCAGTGCGGCGCGAATCTTCGCCGCCTCATCCTCGCGTGCTTCCAGGTTCGAGGTTGCTTCCATCACCACGTCCTCGGGCGCGGACTTGACGAAGTTCGGGTTGTCGAGCCGGCCTTTCAGCCCGCCGATCTCTTTCGCCAGTTTGTCCAGCGCCTTCTGCAGGCGGGATTTCTCCTCGGCAATGTCGATCAGGCCTTGCAGCGGGATCGCGAAGGCCGCGCCCTCGGCCGCCACCGCGATGCTGCCCTTCGGCGCGGGCCCCTCGGTCAGCGTATCGACGCGGGCAAGGCGCTTGATCAGGGTCTCGTTCCGCTGGAACGCCGCGCGGGCGTCGTCGGTCAGGCTGGTCGCCACGAGATCGGCCTTGAGGCCCACCGGCACATGCACCTGCGCGCGGGCGCTGCGGATGTCGTCGATCAGCGTGGTCGCGAAAGTCATCTCGCGTTCCGCCGCCTGGTCGATCATGCCCGCCGAAAGCTGCGGCCAATCCGTATGCACCAGCAGCTTCTCGCGCTTGCCGGTCGTCCCCCACAGCTCTTCGGTGACGAAGGGCATGAAGGGGTGGAGGAGGATCATCGACTGATCCAGCACCCAGGCCATCGTCTGGCGGGTTTCGGCGGCGTCGGGGCCGTCGAAGAGGGGCTTGGCGAATTCGACATACCAGTCGCAGACCTTGCCCCAGACGAAATTGTAGAGGGCATCGGCGGCGGTGTCGAAGCGGAACGCCTCCTGCGCCTCGTTGACTTCGGCCAGGGTGCGGGCGGTCTCGCCAATGATCCACTTGTTCGCGGTGGCTTTGGGCGAGGGCGCGGGGCCGGTCGCGTGACCCTCCCAGACCCCGTTCATCTCGGCAAAGCGGCAGGCGTTCCACAGCTTGGTGCCAAAGTTCCGGTAGCCCGCGATGCGGCTGGTATCGAGTTTCAGCACCCCGCCGAGGCTCGCCATCGCGGCATTGGCAAAGCGCAGCGCATCG
>JANOCQ010000068.1:0-1720 GCA_031412255.1 Paracoccaceae bacterium
CCAGTTTCGCAGACCGCCTTCCCGCGCAGCTGTCGGGGGGCCAACAGCAGCGGGCGGCGCTTGCCCGGGCGCTGATCACCAATCCGCAGGTCCTGCTTCTGGATGAACCACTTTCCGCATTGGACCCGTTCCTGCGCATCCGGATGCGGACCGACCTGAAGAAACTCCCGCGCGAACTGGGGATCACCTTCATCCACGTCACCCATGGTCAGGACGAGGCGCTGGCCCTGGCTGACGAGATCGTGGTGATGAACAACGCCGTGATCGAGCAGGCCGGTCCCGCGCGCGAGGTGTTCAACGCCCCGAAGACCGAGTTCGTCGCGCGCTTCATCGGAGGTCACAACGTGGTCGCGCTGGCGCAGGGCCGGTTCGCGGTCCGCGCGGACGAGGTGCGGCTGGTGGCAAGCGGCACCGAAGCGGTCGTGACGGCACTGGAATATCAGGGCGCGCATGTGGCGCTGACGGGCCGCATGGCGGGCGATCAGGACGTGCTGGCGCTGATCCCCGAGGCGACGTTTTTCGCCGATCCGAAGAACCTGGGCGACACCGTCAGCCTCGCCTGGGACCAAACGAGGGCACATCGCCTTCTGGGCTGAATACTCGACACCACCAACACAGAGGAACTGACATGAGCAAGATGCATTACAGCCGCCGCAATGTGCTGAAAGGCGGTGCCGCCGCGGTCGCCGCAAGCGCGTTTCCGGCGCCGATGATCTGGGCGCAGAACATCAAGGACGTGGTCCTGCGTCAGGCAGGTACGGGCGTCTCGGCGTTCAACGAGGTGGCCGCCAAGGTCAAGGAAGACCTCGGTTTCACGCTGGAGATGACCGCGCTTGACAGTGACGCCGTGACCCAGCGCGCCGCGACCCAGCCCGACAGCTATGACATCGCCGATATCGAATACTGGATCTGCAAGAAGGTCTGGCCCACCGGCAATCTGCAGGCCATGGATATCTCGAAGATCGCCAATTACGACAAGATCGCCGGCACCTTCCGCGATGGCAAGCTGACGCCGGAAAGCGTCATCGCCCAAGGCACCGCGCCGCATACGGTGGGGTTTGTCGAAGGACCGGGCTCGACCACCTTTGCCACTCAGGACTCTGGCTGGATGACCCTGATCCCCACCATCTACAACGCCGACACGCTGGGGATCCGCCCCGACCTGATCGGCCGCCCGATCGACAGCTGGGCCGAACTGCTGAACCCCGAATTCAAGGGCAAGGCGTCCATCCTCGACATTTCTTCCATCGGGATCATGGACATGGCCATGGTTTGCGAGGCGATGGGCGAGGTCACCTATGCCGACAAGGGCAACATGACGACGGACGAGATCGACAAGACGATCGGCATCTTCACCGAGGCCAAGAAGGCAGGCCAGTTCCGCGCGTTCTGGAAATCGTTCGACGAATCCGTGAACCTGATGGCGTCGGGAGAGGTGGTGATCCAGTCGATGTGGTCACCCGCGATCACGGCCGTCCGCGCGCAGGGTGTGCCTTGCGTCTACCAACCGCTGAAGGAAGGCTATCGCAGCTGGGGTGGCGGGATCGGCCTGTCGGCCGGTCTGACCGGTCTGCCGCTGGATGCCGCTTATGAATACATCAACTGGTATCTGTCGGGCTGGGTCGGCGGCTTCCTGATGCGTCAGGGCTATTATTCGGCGGTGCCTGAAACCTCGAAGGCGTTCATGTCCGAGGATGAATGGGGTTTCTGGTTCGAGGGC
>JANOCQ010000069.1:0-9711 GCA_031412255.1 Paracoccaceae bacterium
GGGTTTGCCGTGCATCTTCACCGTGCCGACTTGGCCCTTCCCGTAGCTGCGGCCAAAGATTGACATGGCAAGCTCGGTGCGGCCAGTGCCCATCAGGCCTGCGATGCCGACGATCTCGCCTTTGCGGACGTTGAGCGAGACGCCCTTGATCATCTGCCGCCCGGCCTGTTCGGGATGCATGCAGGACCAGTTTTCCACCTCGAACAGCATCTCGCCGGGGTTCGGGGTTCGATCGGGGTAGCGGTGGGCCATGTCGCGGCCGACCATGTCGCGGATGATGCGATCTTCGGAAATTTCGCTCTTGGACAGGGTCGAGACCGAGGTGCCGTCACGGATCACGGTGATGCGGTCAGCGACGCGACCGATTTCGTTCAGCTTGTGGCTGATGATGATCTGGGTGACGCCCTGGGCCTTCAGCTCCAACATGAGGTCCAAAAGGCGGTCGGCGTCGGCTTCCTGCAAGGCGGCGGTGGGTTCATCGAGAATCAATAGGCGGACGTTCTTGGACAGGGCCTTGGCGATTTCGATCAGTTGCTGCTTGCCGACGCCCAGCTTGCCGACGACGGCGCTGGGGGGTTCGTTCAACCCGACGCGGCGAAGAAGCTCGCCGGTCTTCTGCATGGCGAGGGGCCAGGAGATCACGCCGTTGGTCGCGACCTCGTTCCCCATGAACAGGTTCTCGGCGATCGACAACAGCGGGATCAGCGCAAGTTCCTGGTGGATGATGATGATGCCCCTGGCCTCAGAATCGCGGATGCCGCGATTGTGCAGGGGCTGGCCGTCATAGATGATTTCGCCGTCATAGGTGCCGTGCGGGTAGACGCCCGACAGGACCTTCATCAGCGTGGATTTGCCCGCGCCGTTTTCGCCGCAGATCGCGTGAATCTCCCCGGCCTCGACGGACAGGCTGACCCGGTCCAACGCCTTGACCCCCGGGAAGACCTTGGTGATCTCCCGCATTTCCAGAAGTGTGGTCATCATCCCTCCCCCAAGGGCAACCTGCCTGCGCGGGAGCGGCGCAGGCAGGCCCTTCGGCTGAAGCTTACTTCAGCTGATCGGCAGTGTAGTAGCCCGAACCAACGAGGATCTCTTCGTAGTTCGTGAGGTTCACCGAGACCGGCTCCAACAGGTAGGACGGCACGACCTTGACACCGTTGTTGTAGGTTTCGGTGTCGTTGATCTCCGGCTCGCCGCCCGCAAGGACCGCGTCCACCATCTTGACGGTGACCTTGGCCAGTTCGCGGGTGTCCTTGAAGACGGTCGAATACTGCTCGCCCGCGATCATCGACTTGACCGAGGGGATCTCGGCGTCCTGGCCGGTGACGATCGGCATCTTCATGTCGCCCGAGCCGTAGCCAACGCCCTTGACCGACGACAGAATGCCGATCGACAGCCCGTCATAGGGCGAGAGCGCGCCGTGCAGCTGCTTGTCGCCGTAGTTCGAGGACAGAAGGTTGTCCATCCGCGCCTGGGCGACCGCACCGTCCCAGCGCAGGGTGCCGACGACGTCCATGCCCATCTGGCCGGACGGGATGGCGATGTCGCCGCTGTCGATCATCGGCTGCAGGACCGACATCGCGCCGTCGTAGAAGAAGAAGGCGTTGTTGTCGTCCGGCGAGCCGCCGAACAGTTCGACGTTCCACGGCTTCACGTCCGGGAAACGCTCTTTCAGGCCGGCAACCAGCGATTCCGCCTGCTGCACGCCGACCTTGAAGTTGTCGAAGGTGGCGTAATAGTCGACCGAGCCGGAATCCCGGATTAGGCGGTCATAGGCGATGACCTTGATGCCCTGGGCTGCGGCGTTGTCCAGCGCGTTCGACAGCGTGGTGCCGTCGATGGCCGCGATCACCAGCGCCTTGACGCCCGAAGTGATCATGTTCTCGATCTGTGCAAGCTGGGTCGGGATGTCATCTTCGGCATATTGCAGGTCGGCGGTATAGCCGGCTTCGGTGAAGGCTTTCACCATCGACTCGCCGTCCGAAATCCAGCGCGACGAGGATTTGGTCGGCATGGCGATACCGACAGAGCCCTTGTCCTGGGCAAAGAGCGGCATGGCCGAAAGCGCGGCGGTGGCGCCGGTGAGGGCCATGAGGCCGCGGCGGGTCAAGATCATCTTGTTTCCTCCCGATGATTCTTCGTTTGCATCCGCTTTGGGCACGCAAACGCGACCCCTGCAGACGGACGAGGCGCAGATTGCGCAGATGACCCATATCTGTCAAATAGGGTCTGTGAGACATATCATAACGATTTCGCCATGAATCTCGCGCCTTCCCTGCTTGGTCTGCAGTTGCGTCGGTTGAAGCCGGTGCAGTTGCGGCTGTTGGCAGAGTTGGAGCATTCGGGTGCGCTGGGGGTGGCGGCGGCGCGGATCGGGGTGGCGCAGCCTGCCGCTTCGCGCCTGCTGGCCGAGATGGAGGAGATTCTGGGCCTGTCACTGCACGAGCGGCAGGGCCGGGGTCTGCGGTTGACGCAGGTTGGGCAGGCCTTGGCCCGCCGCGCCGCGCGGATCGAGATCGAGCTGTCGGACGCCGCGCGCGAGATTGCCGAGGCGGCCACCGGGCGGGCGGGTGTGGTTCGGGTGGGGGCCGTGACGGGACCGGCGCTAAGCCTGGTGATGCCGGTGCTGATCGCCTTGCAGCGCGCTTTGCCAGAGTTTCGGGCTGAGGTGACGGTCGGAACCTCGATCGCGCTTTGCGACCAGTTGCGGGAAGGGCGGCTGGACTTCGCGCTGGCCCGACCAAGCCTTGGCGAATCGCAACTGGAGGCAAAGGTCATCGCGGTGGAGCCGCTGTCGCTGGTCGTGCGGCGGGGGCACCCGCTGCTGGTGCAACACCGGATCACGGTGGAGGACCTGCTGAGACATGACTGGGTGATGGGCGATGACGAGACATTGCTGACCCAGACGGTGGTCAACCGCCTGGCCGAGTTGGGGCTGCCCTTGCCGCAGCGGCGGATTTCGACGTCGTCGTTCCTGTTCACGCTGGCGCTGTTGAACCAGACCGACGCCATCGCGCCGCTGGCGACGCCGGTGGTGGACAGTTTCGCGGGCAACCCCTCGGTTCCGTTCGTGTCGCTGCCGGTCGAGCTTGGCCTGTCGGTCGCGCCGTTCAGTCTGGTAACGCGGGCCGGGGCGCAGATGACGCCCTCGGCCCAACGATTGATCGACGGGATCTTGGCGATCGCCTAGGCGTTCTGGTCCAGCCAGTCGCCGAAGGCTTCGACAACTGCAGGGTCACAGTCGACCAGGTATTGCGGCGCGGGATAGTCGCCCTCGTGGACGTCCTTGGCAAAGCGGCTCATAGCGTCGACCCGCAAGGCTTGCAGCCGGTCCTGTTCAGCGGCGAAGTCGGCGTAGACCTTGGCGTGGCGCGGGATGCGGCCGCCGTTCTGGCCCAGAACGTCATCCGAAAAAAGGTATTGCGCATGGCCCGCAGCGCCTGCGCCCATCGAGATCAGGAAGAGGTTGGTCTTCTCGGCGATGAGGCGGGTGATGGAATGGGGCACGACCTCGATTTCCACCGCGAAGGCCCCGGCATCTTCCAGCGCCTTGCACTGGTTCCAGACCAGTTGCGCGGTTTCCAGCGTCTTGCCCACCGCCTTGAAGCCGCCGGTCCAGGTGCGTTTCGAAGGGATCAGGCCGACATGGCCGCAGACCGGAAGCGCGTGGTCGGCCATTGCTTTCACGGTTGCCAGAGAGCCAGAGCAGTAGAAGGCGTCGGCCCCGTGCTTGTAGAGCGGGAAGGCCCAGCGCAGGAAATCGTCGGTGCCGCCGATTTCGTAGAAGTTGTCGCCTGGGAAAGCGAAGGCGTCGGGGGCCGCGTCGCGGAAGCGGCCGTCCATGATCATTGAAGGTGGGACCGAGAGGAGTTCGACTCCTGCTTTTGCGGCGGCTTCGGCTTCCTCCAGCGTCTCGACCCGAAGCATCGCGAACTGGTGCTTTCCGCGCTGGTCCATGAGGTCCTTGACGGTCAGGCGCGCCATCACGCGACCTCGACGAAGACGCGGTCACCATCGACCTTGACCGGAAAGGTCTTGAGGTTGACGCAGACCGGGGCGCGCATCGCCTCACCCGTCCGATAGTCGAACTGGCCGTTGTGCTTGGGACACTCGATCAGGTTGCCCATGACGAGGCCGTCGCAGAGGTGGACGTTTTCGTGGGTGCAAAGCCCGGCGGTGGCGAAGAACGCTCCGTCGGGCGAGTGGTAGATCGCGAAGGTCTGGCCAGCGTGGTCCCAGCGCATCAGGTCTTCTTCGTCGATGTCGGCGGTAGAGCAGGCGTCGATCCAGGGCATGTCGTGTCCTTATTCTGCGGCGGCGGGGGGCATCATGCCCGGAACGTATTGATGGAAATCCTCGCGATAGGGCTTGGCGGTCGGCGGCAAGATGCGGCGAAGGTAGTATTCCTCGTTTCGCACCTGGCGCTTGATGGCGGGCCACATTTCCCGGAACGCTTGGGCGATGGAGGTGTTTGGGGGCGGCAGGTCGGCCTTGATCACTTCATGCAGACGCGGAAGGGCGTGGTAGGGCACCATCGGGAACATGTGGTGTTCGACGTGGTAGTTCATGTTCCAGTAGATGAAGCGGGAGATCGGGTTCAAGTAGACGGTGCGGCTGTTCAGGCGGTGGTCGACGACGTTGTCCGCCAGACCGCCATGCTGGAGAAGGCCGGTCATGATATGATGCCACGCACCGTACATCCGGGGCAGGCCGATGACCATCAGCGGCAAAATCGACTGCATCCAGACCGCGAGCGCAAGGGTGGCGGCATAGATCGACACATGGACTAGGGCGACACGCTGCACCTTGCCCCATTCGCTTTGGGGGACATAGGTGCGTTCCTCTGGGGTCGGGCCGGAGATGGCGTTCTTCAGGATGCGCGGGAAGAAGGCGATGACGTCAAGGATGCCAAAGAAGTTCAGGATCAGCTTGGCCACCTCGGGCGGGCGCATCACCGCGATCTCAGGGTCTCGGCCAACGAAGTAGGTTTCGGAATGGTGGCGCGCGTGGCTCCAGCGCCAGGTGGCCGAGTTGCGCATGATCATGAAGCTGGCGATCTGGTAGACCACGTCGTTCATCCAGGGCGTCTTGAACGCGGTGCCATGGCTGCATTCATGCCAGCGGGAATCGGAAGCAGAACCATAAAGTACGCCGTAAGCCAACCAGAACGGGACGGACCACCACGACGGCCAGAGCGCGATGCCGATCCCGGCAAGAATGATCATGCTGCCATAAAGGATGATCGTGTCGCGGATCGCCGGGGCGTCGCTTCGGGCCATCAGGTCCTTCATCACCTTGCGCGCCACTTCGGTGTGATACCACTCGGCCGCCGTCAGTCCGCTTTCAACTGCACGCTTGCCGTCGGCACCGAAGAGACTGTAGTCGCGCTTGCCCATCCCCGACCTCCACTGCGTTCCCCGGCCGACTGGCCGACCTCGCGCTTCATGACGAAGCGGCTTCGTTGAGTGGATAAGTTGGTCAGGGCCCAATCGCCAATAGCGGTGCTTGCAGGTTTCGTCACGATCCATCATGTTCAAGCATCGCCTTGATGGGTTTTCGTCACAGATAATGGCAAACCGCCCCACCATCCATGACGTCGCGCGCGAGGCTGGCGTTTCCACTGCCACTGTCGACCGGGTGTTGAACGGGCGCGAAAGAGTGCGGGAGGAGACCGCCCGCAGGGTTTATGAGGCGGCCCGACTGATCGGCTATCACGCAGCGGCCCTGATTGGGCAGCGTGTGCAAGCCGACTTGCCACGCCTGCGGCTGGGGTTGGTGCTGCACAAGGAGCGGCAGTCGTTCTACCAGCAGTTCAAGATCGAGGCCGAACGCGCGGTGACTCAGGCTGTGGGGGTGCGGGCTACGCTTCAGGTAGCCTTTGCGTCATCACAGTCGCCCAAGGATTTCACCAGCGTGATGGAGGGGATGGCCGGCCGGGTGGATGCGATTGCCGCCACGGCGGTGACGCATCCCGATGTTACGGACGCGGTGATGCAATTGAACGCCAAGGGGATTCCGTGCTTTTCGCTGTTGAACGATTTCGGACAGGGCGTTCGGCAGAATTACTTGGGCCTCAACAACTTGAAGGTCGGGCGCATTGCGGCGCACATGATCGCGACCTCCTCTCATCACGCCGGGAAGATTGCGGTCTTTGTTGGCGGATATCGCTGGCACGGGCACGAACTGCGCGAAACGGGGGTGCGCAGTTATTTCCGCGAACATGCGCCGCAGTTCCAGGTGCTAGATACGCTGATCAATCTTGAGACCCGGCAACTGACCTATGAAGCGACACTTGACCTTCTGTCGCGGCACCCGGATCTGCGGGGCATCTACTGCGCCGGCGGCGGGATGGAGGGGGCCATCGCCGCTGTGCGCGAGGCACGGCAGCCCGGCGAGGTCGCCCTGGTGGTCAACGAGCTGACACCGGAAAGCCGTGCGGCACTCATTGGTCGGCACGTCAGCATGGTCATCGGCACCCCGCTTCCCCGCCTGTGCGATGACCTTGTTCGCCTGGCAAGCGAGGCGGTGGCCGAAGGGATGATCCCGGTCCAGGGTCAACACTTCCTGCAACCGGATCTGTATCTCCCCGAAAGTGTCTGACGATAATACGTCACGATTGTGCTGCCATTTCGTCAGGGATGATGTGTTCGGCCCGCGGCACATTGACGCGAAGGCATTTGGTGGGGATGGTCCCGGCATCGCATTCACCACGGTCGGGGAGGCCGGGCCATGATCCAATTTGCCATGAACCACATGACGGTGGCCCGGCTCTCGTTCCAAGAACTGGTGGCACTGTCCAAATCGCTTGGCTGCGTCGGGATCGAGGTCAGGAATGACCTGCCGCAACCGTTGTTCGACGGAATGGACCCAGCCGAGGGCGGGGCCTTCGTCCGGGAGAACGGTCTGCGCCTGCTGGCCGTCGCCGAGGTCAAGCGCTTCAACGACTGGTCCGAAGACAAGGCGGCCGAGGCGCTGGCGCTGATGAAGATCGCGCGGGCGGCAGGGGCCGAGGCTGTCAGCCTGATTCCGCGCAACGACAACCTGGGGATGGGTAACGGCGAGCGGCAGGCGAACCTGCGCGTTGCGCTGAAAGCGCTGAAGCCGATGCTGGAGGACCACGACCTGTTGGGCATGGTCGAGCCTTTGGGCTTCGAGATCTGCGCACTGCGCTACAAGGCGGAAGCGGTCGAGGGAATTGAAGCGGTCGGCGGCAAGGGTCGGTTCAAGCTGGTCCACGACACGTTCCACCACGCCCTGGCCCACGGTGGTCCGCTCTTTCCCGAACATACCGGCATCGTCCATGTCTCTGGCGTCGTCGACCAGGAGGTCGGACTTGCCGACATGCGCGACCCGCATCGGGTGCTGGTGACGCCGGGCGACCGTTTGGGCAACGTGGAACAGATCGAAGCACTTCAGGCGGCCGGCTGGAACGGCCCCGTGAGCTTTGAAGCGTTCTCGTCAGAAATTCACGCGCTGGCTGATCCGGCAAAGGCACTGCGGGCCAGCATGGATCACATGTCCCGCGTTCATGCGTGACAAGCTTTGCAACCGGTTGCAAGAATCGGTTGACGCATGGAAGGCGACTCCTCAGTCTGCGGTATCGCGACTGGCGAGTTCATCTGTGACACGCCGAAAGGCGGCGTCGCGGCAATCAGAATTGAGCCGCTGTATGGACAGCGGGCAATAACCGGGAGGAGTGACCCATGAAGAAGACCCTTATCGCTGCAGGCTTTGCCTCGCTGATGACCACGACCGCCATGGCCGACGGAATCGGTGTGTCGATGGCGCTGTTCGACGACAACTTCCTGACCGTTCTGCGCAACGGCATTCAGGCTCAGGCTGACGCCGCGGGCCTGTCGGTGCAGATCGAGGATGCGCTGAACGACGTGGCCAAGCAACTGGACCAGATCAACAACTTCATCGCCTCTGGTGTTGACGCGATCATCGTGAACCCGGTGGACACCTCGGCCACGCAAGCCATGTCGGACGCTGCCGCCGCTGCCGGCGTGCCGCTGGTCTATGTGAACCGCCAGCCGATCAACGTCGACACCCTGCCCGACAACCAGGCTTTCGTCGCCTCGAACGAATCTGAATCGTCGCGTCAGGGCTTCATCGAGCAGTGCAACCAGTGGAAAGCCGCCGGCAAGGAAGAAGTCAGCGTTTACGTCATGCAGGGCGAGTTGTCGAACCAAGCCGCCGTTCAGCGCACCCAGAACTATACCGACGTCGTCAACGAAGGCCTTTGCGCCGTTAAGGTCAACGTGATCGACCAGCAGACGGCCAACTGGTCGCGGGATCAGGCGCAGTCGCTGATGACCAACTGGCTGTCGACCGGCGCTGCCTTCGACGGCGTGCTGGCCAACAACGATGAGATGGCTCTGGGTGCGATCCAGGCGATCAAGGCCGCTGGCATCGGCATGGATGCGGTGATCGTCTCGGGCGTCGATGCGACCCAGGACGCTTTGGCGTCGATGCAGGCGGGCGAGCTCGACATCACCGTGTTCCAGAACGCGGCGGCCCAGGGCGGCGGCGCACTGGACGCGGCGGTCAAGCTGGCCGCCGGCGAAGCGGTCGAGCAGAAGGTCTACGTTCCGTTCGAACTGGTGACCCCGGCGAACATCGACGGCTACCTGTCGAAGAACTAAGCCCCTTCCGGGCACCTATGGGGCGGCTGGTAACAGTCGCCCCGTTTTTACTGATGCATCCTGGGGGAGGAGGGCGACGTGGCAGAAGCAACGCATGGCCTTGGCGGCTTGAAGTACGATCCGACGAAGCGCACCCGCGCGCCGGAGTGGAACGTGTTCGGCGCGCTTGTGCTGATCGTCCTGATCTTTGAAATCCTGAACCGCATGCAGGGCGGGTCTTTCCTGTTCAACATGCGCGACAATGTCGACGCGATCTTCAACCAGCAGCGGCTGGACATCATGATCCTGCAGGTCGCGATCATCGGTATCATCGCGCTGGGGGTGACCCAAGTGATCATCATCGGCGGGATCGACCTGTCATCGGGGTCCGTAGTGGGCGCCACGGCGATGGTGACGATGAGCTTTGCCCAGACCGCGATGGTCAATGGCAACCCGAACCCGAAAGCGATCTTCGGTGACTGGGCGATGGACCTGCCGGTGATCGTCCCAATAGTCATCGGTCTGGCATGCGGCCTGTTCGCCGGACTTATCAACGGCTTGCTGGTCGCCTACACCAAGATCCCGCCCTTCATTGCCACGCTTGGCGTCATGGTCTCGGCCCGCGGTGTCGCACGGTGGTGGTCCAACGGTCAGCCGGTCAGCTTTCCGACCGAGACTTACGGGACGCTGGCGAATGGCGATCTTCTGGGTGGAATGACCTTCGGGCTTCTGTCCTGGCAGGGCCAGAACCCGGCCGTGATCTTCGTGCTGCTCGCGATCCTGTTCCACGTCATCATGACCTACACCCTCTATGGCAAGCGGTCCTATGCCATCGGATCGAACGAAGCCGCCGCGCGGATGTCGGGGATCAACACCGACCGCCACAAGGTGCTGGTTTACGCCATCGCGGGGCTGCTGGCGGCGGTGGCGGCGGTGCTGCTGACGTCGAAGAACCTGACCGCTCAGGCAGGCATGGGGGTGATGTACGAGCTAGACGCCATTGCAATGGCCGTCATTGGCGGCGTGTCGCTGGCGGGGGGTCGGGGCTCGATCCTGGGGACGGTCCTGGGTGCTGCGATCTTTTCGGTGA
>JANOCQ010000070.1:0-39748 GCA_031412255.1 Paracoccaceae bacterium
GTCAAACCGGGCCGGGCGCGCCGTGCCAACCCGGATCACCACCCAAAGTGCCTTTCACCTGGCCCAAATATCCCCGCCGGAGGCACGCCCGAGCCGGTTGGCGCTTGCGCCAGAGGCGAGACAAACGGCGTGCGCGAAGCGCTCAATCTCGCAGCCGCCCGATCCGCGCACCACCAGGAAACCAGGCGCAGACGGCAAAACCCGCGCCCCCTCTCCCCACCGGGGGAGAGGGCCGGGGTGAGGGGGCAACGCACGACATCAGGGTTAACGGCTGCTGAACGCTAACAGCCAACCCCTTGATTTTCCAAGGCTCAAAAACCGACCCACGCGTGGGCAGCCTCAGTCCAGCAACCGCCCCGCCAGGCCCGGCAGGTCCTCGAACCGGTCCAGCAGTGCAGCCGGATTGAACCGGCTCACCCCCGCTCCCTCCGGCCCGAAGGTCACGAGCGCGACCGGCACCCCGGCCGCCACCCCCGTCTTGGCATCCGTCTCGGTATCCCCGACCAGCATCGACCGCCCGACCACGCCCCCCGCCCGCTCCACCGCCGCCCGGTAGGGCGCCGCGTCCGGCTTTCTCACCGGCAACGTATCCGCCCCGACCAGCGCCCCGAAGGCGTCCCTCACCCCCAACTCGGCCAAGAGCAGCTCCGCCAGCCCCTCCGGCTTGTTCGTGCAGATCGAGACCGCAAACCCCGCCGCCTTCAAGGCTTCCACCGCCTCCATCGCGCCGGGATAAAGCCGGGTATGGGTCGCGATCCCACCCCGGTAGGCGTCCAGCAAGCGCGGATAGCCCGCATCCACGTCCGCCTCCGACCACTCCATCCCCAGCCGCTGGAAGCCCAGCCGCAGCATCGCCCGCCCGCCATGAAACGCCGTCAAGGCGTCCTGCGGCCCCAGACAGGCCCGCGGCAGGCAGGCATTCGCCGCTGCCAGCAGATCCGCCGAGGTGTCCGCCAAAGTTCCGTCCAGATCGAACACTACACAGCGCATGTCGGCAGTCCTGTAACCTGTCGTGAGCGGACGGCCCCTTGCCACCCACTGCCACGGGGGTAAAACGGGCGCCGATACATTGGAAGGGGCAGAATGCAGGTTTCAGTCATCGTTTTGGCCGCCGGTCAGGGGACACGGATGAACTCCGACCTGCCGAAGGTCCTCCACCATGTCGCCGCCGCCCCACTCCTCCACCATGCGCTCTCCACCGCCCAGGCTCTCGAACCCTCGCGCATCGTCACGGTCATCGGCCACGGGGGCGAGGCTGTCGCGGCCTCTGCCTCCGCTTGCAACCAAGCCGTGGAAACCGTCGTCCAGGACCCACAACTGGGCACCGCACACGCTGTCGCCCAGGCCGCGGCCCTTCTGTCCGACGCACCTGGCGAGGCGATCGTCCTCTACGCCGACACCCCCCTCATCCGCGAAGAAACCCTCCGCGCCATGCTGGAGGCGCGGGCCAAACACGCCGTCGTCATCCTGGGCTTCCATGCCCGTGACCCCGGCCGCTATGGTCGTTTGCTGACCAAGGGTGACGAACTCCTTGCGATCCGGGAATTCAAGGACGCGACCGAACAGGAACGCAGCATCACCCTGTGCAACTCCGGCGTCGTCTGCGCCGAGGCAAAGCTTCTTTTTTCCCTCATCGCCGAGGTGAAGAACGAAAACGTCGCCGGCGAGTACTACCTGACTGACATCGTCGAACTGGCCCGCAAGCGCGGTCTTTCCGCCGGGGTCGTCCTCTGCGACGAGGCGGAGACCCTTGGCGTCAACACCCGCGCCCAACTGGCCGAGGCCGAGGCCGCCTTCCAGACCCGCGCCCGCGCCGTTGCCCTGGAGAATGGCGTCACCCTCACTGCGCCCGAAACCGTCTTCTTCGGGCTGGATACCTATGTCGGCCGCGACGCGATCATCGGTCCGAACGTCATCTTCGGCCCCGGCGTGACCATCGAGTCGGGCGCCGAGATCAAAGGCTTCTGCCATCTCGAAGGCTGCCACATCAGCCGCGGCGCCACGGTCGGCCCCTTCGCCAGGCTCCGCCCCGGCGCGGAACTGGCCGAAGACGTCCATGTCGGCAACTTCGTCGAGATCAAGAACGCCATCCTGGACGAGGGCGTGAAAGTCGGTCACCTGACCTATCTCGGCGACGCCCATGTGGGAGAGTTCACCAACATCGGCGCGGGCACCGTGACCTGCAACTACGACGGGGTGATGAAGCATCGCACCACCATCGGCAAACGCGCCTTCATCGGGTCGGACACAATGCTGGTGGCCCCGGTCACGGTGGGCGACGGCGCGCTGACCGCCAGCGGTTCGGTCATCACCGAGGATGTTCCGGCAGAAGCCATTGCCATCGCCCGCGCGAGGCAGGTTACCAAACTGGGCCTTGCGACGAGAATGTTCGACAAGTTGAAGGCAATTAAAGCTGCAAAGGCAAAGGGGCATTAAAATGTGCGGTATTGTTGGGGTGCTGGGAAACCATGAGGCCGCCCCGCTGCTGGTCGAGGCGCTGAAACGGTTGGAGTATCGTGGCTATGACAGCGCGGGCATTGCCACGGTCAACGCCGGCAGGCTGGATCGTCGCCGGGCGGTAGGAAAGCTGGTGAACCTGTCGGACCTTCTGGTGCATAACCCCTTGGCCGGAAAGGCCGGTATCGGCCACACCCGCTGGGCCACCCACGGTGCGGCGACAGTCACCAATGCCCATCCCCACCGCGCGGGCGGCGTTGCGGTCGTGCACAACGGCATCATCGAGAACTTCCGCGAGTTGCGCGCCGAGCTTGCCGCCGACGGCTACACCCAGGAATCCGAGACCGATACCGAAACCATCGTCCTTCTCGTCAACCGCGCTATGGACCGTGGTGCAGCTCCGGTCGAGGCCGCGAAGGACACGCTTGGCCGCCTGCACGGCGCTTTCGCTCTGTGCTTCCTGTTCGACGGCCAGGACGACCTGATGATCGCGGCCCGGAAGGGCTCTCCGCTTGCCATCGGCTGGGGCGACGGCGAGATGTTCGTGGGTTCGGACGCCATTGCGCTGGCCCCGATGACCGACCGCGTCACCTACCTGGAAGAGGGCGACTGGGCGATCATTACCCGCCAGGGGGCCGAAATCTACGACGCCCGCAATGCTCGGGCCAACCGGGCAGAGACGCGTATCCAGCTGGACGCGACGCGGATCGAAAAGGCCGGGTACAAGCACTTCATGGCGAAGGAAATCGCCGAGCAGCCGGTGGTCATCGCCGATGCGCTGAAGCATTACACCTCGCCGCAAGGCACTTTGCAGCTTCCGGAAGCCCTTGATTTCTCAAGCGTAGACCGGGTCACTCTGGTCGCCTGTGGCACTGCCTCCTATGCCTGCCACGTCGCGAAGTACTGGTTCGAGCAGATCGCGGGACTGCCTGCCGACATCGACATCGCGTCCGAGTTCCGCTACCGCGACCCGGTCCTGTCACCCACCAGCATGGCGATCTTCGTCAGCCAGTCGGGTGAGACGGCGGACACTCTGGCCGCCCTCCGCCACGTAAAGGAGAAGGTCGCCACCGTCGTGTCGGTGATCAACGTCCCGACCTCCTCCATCGCGCGCGAATCCGACCTGGCCCTGCCGATCCTTGCCGGGGTGGAGGTTGGTGTCGCCTCGACCAAGGCCTTTACCTGCCAGCTGACCGTCCTGGCCCTGATGGCCCTGAAAGCCGCGCAGGACAAGGGCCGGATCGATACCGCCACCCTGCGCGACCGGCTGGAGACCCTGCGCCTCGTCCCTGGTCTGATGAATGCCGCACTGGGGCTGTCGGACCCGATAGCCAAGCTGGCCGAAGAACTGGGCACAGCGCAGGACATTCTATTCCTGGGCCGCGGTCCAATGTTCCCGCTGGCCTTGGAAGGCGCGCTGAAGCTGAAGGAAATCAGCTACATCCACGCCGAAGGTTATGCATCAGGTGAACTGAAGCACGGCCCCATTGCCTTGATCGACGCGGCGGTCCCGGTGATCGTTCTGGCGCCCAAGGATGCGCTGTTCGACAAGACCGTCTCGAACATGCAAGAGGTCATGGCACGCAGCGGGAAGGTGCTGCTGCTGTCGGATGCGGACGGGGTGGAAACAGCCGGTCACGGCACCTGGAAGACGCTGACCTTGCCAACAGTCGATCCGCACTGGGCGCCGATCTTGTACGCGGTGCCGGCGCAGCTTCTGGCCTATCACACCGCCATCGCCAAGGGGACGGACGTGGACCAGCCGCGCAACCTGGCGA
Organism: Paracoccaceae bacterium; assembly: GCA_031412255.1. Classification (GTDB taxonomy): domain Bacteria; phylum Pseudomonadota; class Alphaproteobacteria; order Rhodobacterales; family Rhodobacteraceae; genus Tabrizicola. Next base: position 4,236 of record JANOCQ010000070.1, read on the forward strand.
AATCGGTGACGGTGGAATAAAGCACCGATTTCTTTGAAGAAAACGTGGCGGAGCCTTCAAAGGCTCCGGTGCGGAGTTTTTGAAAACTCCGCTGTCCTGATCCACTGGTGCGCGCCCTCCGTATCTTAGCAAACGGAGGCGACTCATGCAGCGCAGAACCCTACTTCTCGGCCTCGCCGCCCTTCCGCTTGCCGGCTGTGCCGCGACGCCCGCTCCGCCAGTCGAGCCGGGCCCTCCGATCACCCTTGTCTCTGCCTTCCAGGGCCGCACGACCGGCCAGGGCCACTTCCGCGTCTGGCTGACCGGCGACGAACGCCGCTTCACCGCCCGGCTGAACGGCACGGTCACCGGTACGGAAGGCGCGCGGACGCTGACGGTCGTGGAAGACTTTTTCTACGATGATGGACAGCAGGACCGCCTGACCTGGGTCTTCCGGGAACAGGGCGCGGGCCGCTGGACCGGCAAGCGCGAAGACACGGTGGGCGAGGCCACCGTCGTCGAGGAAGACGGCCAGATCCGCCTGACCTATCTGGCCGATTTCAAATCGCCCTCGGGCGTCAATCGTCTTGGCTTCGAAGATATCCTCTATGCCCGCCCCGATGGCACCATCGTCAATGATGCCGTCGTCACCCGCGCTGGCATTGCAGTCGCCTCGGTCCGCTTCCTGATCCGGCGCTGACTTGCCCTTGGGCCGCAGGGCTGGCAGGTAGCGTCAAGGTTTAGGAGGCCCGGATGACCCCGCTGGACGAACTTCAGGCACTTGCCGACCCCACCAAAGCCGCCGAGATGCAGGCCTACCACAAGGCCGCGCGCGTGTATCTTGGCGCGACCGTTCCGCAGATCGAGGACCTGACCACCCGCTGGCGGGCCGAACTGACGCTGGACGACCGGATTGCGCTGGCGGCCGAACTGTGGAGAACAGATATCCATGAGGCCCGCGTCGCAGCGGCAAAGCTGCTGACCCAGGCGCGCATCCGCCCGGACCAGGCGGCATGGGATCTGATCGTCACCTGGGTGCCCGATTTCGACGGCTGGGCTCTGGCCGACCATGCCAGCATCGCCGGGCAGAAGCGGCTGGTCGCAGACCCGTCACGCATCGACACGGTCGAGGACTGGGTGACCAGCCCCCACATGTGGACCCGCCGCGCGGCGCTGGTGATGACGCTGCCCTGGACCAAGCAGAATTTTCCCAAACCCCAGGACCTTGCGATCCGGTCTCGCGTGCTGGCCTGGTGTGCCACGCTGGCAGAGGACCCCGACTGGTTCATCCAGAAGGCGGTGGCCTGGTGGGTTCGAGACCTGTCCAGGCACGACGTGGAGGCCGCCGCGACGTTTCTTGACCGGCATGGCGCGACGCTGAAGCCGTTCGCCCGGAAAGAGGCCGCGCGACACATGCCTGGCCAGGAATAGGGAAGGGCGGCCCCTTCAGACCGCCCTTCCTGGACTGGCACAGTTGCAGCGACAGTGCTGCTTCAGCGCCCGGTGAACTTGTCGTTCGCGGGACCGTTCACCGACTTGGTGACGGCTGTCGCACCAGAGTTGCTTCCGGCGTTGGTCGAATCTGGGCCGTTGCCCCAGCCGTTGTTGCCTTTGGTTTCTTCCGGCGGCGGGGTCTCGCAGCCACAGGCGAACGCCGCCGAACTCAAACTGGTTGTCAATACAAGAACAGTCGCCACTGCGGTCAATATCTTCATTTCAGGTCTTCCCTCCCTAATTTTCTAGGTTTGAAAAGGCTATACAACCGCCATTAACTCAAAATTAACGTCGATTGCACAGTCTGCGGTTGATTAAACAGGCATAATAGACAGTTGGCCAAACTGTTGCCCAATTTGCGACCAGAAACTGCCCAACTTTATTTTGCATCGGAATTCGGCGTTCAGGCGCCCCGATAGTGTTGCCATCCGATTCTGTCGAAAAGGGTCGCGTAAACCCCTGACAGTGCCCTTAGTGCCGGGCCGTCCGTGCGTCCCGCAGGCTCCCAGCCCTTGGTCGCAATTCCCAGAATCCGCGGTGCGATCATGCCTTCGGCTTGGACGTCACGGGTGGTGAACTCCCCCCAGAAGCACGCCTCGACGCCGGCGATGCGCGGGGTGATGTCCTCTGCGCCCTTAGGCACCGGATCCCAGGCCACGCTCTTTTCCAACGGCACGAAGCCAGCCCAGGCGGCCCCCCAATCGTCGAGGTCAGGTGAATGCGCCAGATCGAAATAGGCGTTCTGCGCCGGGCACATCACCACGTCATGCCCGCGACGCGCCGCCTCGATCCCCGGCCCCTGCCCGGTCCAGCTGAACAGAAGTGCGCCGTTGCCGATCCCGCCTTGGCAACCCTTCGCTGCTTCCTCCCAGGCCGCAGCCCGCACCCCGGAGGTTCCCAGCGCCGAGGCCAGCTTTGCCAGCATCCAGCCCTGCACATCGTCCGAAGTTGCCAGCCCCGCGCGCACCTTCAGGGCCGCCACGGCGGGCGAGCCGCCCCAGGCCCCATGCGGAGCCTCGTCGGCGCCAAGGTGCAGGATGCCCAGCGGGAACAGGCTTGCCACCTCTTTCGCCAAGGGCACCAGCAGGTCCCAGGTCGCCGGGACCGCCGGGTTGACGATGTTGTCCAGATAACCTTGGACCGAGACCTCCTCGCCGTTGTCACCGGGGTCGCGCAGGCCGGGGACGGCCTTGATCATCGCGTGGCTGTGCGCGGGGACCTCGATCTCTGGCAGGACCTCAATCTGCAACGCCTTGGCCCGCGCCACCACCCGCGCGACATCGGCTTTGGAATAGCTTCCCCCCGCCCGGATACCGCCGCCAAAGACGCCCGGCACCAGTTCCCCTTCGCCGCGGAAGGCCGTGCGCTGCCAGAGGAGAGGCTGGGTGTCGACCTCCAGCCGGAACGCCTCGTCATCGGCGAAGTGCCAGTGAAAGCGGTTCAGCTTCAGCAACGCCATCAGGTCCAGAAGCCGCAGGATGAAGTCGACCCCGAAGAAATGCCGCGCGCAGTCAAGGTGTTGGCCGCGATAGCCAAAGCGGGGGGTGTCGGTGATCGTCCCGCAGGGCAGCTGGCCCCCGCCGGTCTCGCGCAGGGTCAGCAGCGTGATCCCGGCGTAGTGCAGGCCTGCAGGCCCACCGACCGCGACCGACAGCCCCGTAGGCGCGATGGTCAGGCGGTAGCCTTCCGGCCCCAGCCCGGCGTCTTCTGTGACCCCCAGTGCTGCACCGCCTGCAGCGACAATGGCCGGAAGGCCAAGCCGCCCGGCCAGGTCCTGCACCCCATCCAGGCCCGCCACCGGCGCGACGGCCGCGAACTCCAGCGTCCCGCCCAAGGCCCGCCACCCTGTCGGCTGCGGCACCAGCGGCAGCCTCCCCTCAGCAAGCGGCGGCGCAGGCGGACCCTCCGCATCACGCAGACCAAGGTCGTTGCCCGGCGGCAGGGCCACGCACTCCTTCCCCACCCGCAGGTAGGCCCCCAGCGGCAGCCAGGCCCGGTTGCGCGGCCCGAATTCCTTGTGCTCGTGCTCCAGCACCACTTCGTGCGTCGCTCCCGCCATAAGGTCCGGCAGCGCCACTTCGGCATAACCCGCGACACGCCGCACCATGGTACCGCCGGAGACCACCTTCGGCGCAGCCATCAGTGAAAAGCACAACACCGGCGCGGTCAGCGGTCGGTCTGAACCGATCAGGCAACGGATCTGGTTCCCATCGATGCGGGAGGTGAAGGTCAGGTTCATGGCGCGTCCAGCCTCAATTCGGCAATGAAATCATAGATGTCGCTGCGATAGAGCCCGCGGGTGAACTCGATCGGTCTCCCTGAGGGCAGGTAGGCCGTCCGGTCGATCCGCAAGACCGCCGCGCCCTCCGGCAACAGCAGCAGCTTTGCATCCGCCGCGGTCAGGTTGACCGCCGTGATCCGCTGCACGGCCCGCGTCGGCGCCTTGCCGGAGGCCCGCAGTACGTCATACAGCGAGGTCTCCACCGCTTCCGGATCCGGCAGCACGTCGGTGGGCAAGGACGACCATTCCAGCGCCAGCGGCGTGTCGTCGGCAAAGCGCAGGCGTTCCACCCGCGCCACCCGTTCCCCGGCTGAAAGGCCCAGCGCCATCATCTCGTCCGGCGTCGGCAGGAACAGCCCCCGGCGCAGGATGCGGCTGGACGAGGTCTTGCCGCGCTGGCGCATGTATTCGGTGAAGGAGAGAAGCGCAGACAGCGAATGTTCCATCTTGGACTTCGGCGGCCTGACAAAGGTCCCCGCCCCGCGTCGCTGTTCCAACACGCCGTCTTCAACCAGTTGACTGACCGCCTTGCGCACCGTCACGCGGCTGACATCGGCGATCAGCGCCAGTTCCCGCTCGGGCGGGAGCTGTGCTTCGGGCGGCAATTCCCCCGCCGCGATGGCCGCGGAAAGGTGGCGGTAAAGCTGTTCGTACCTTGGACCGCGCGCGGGGCGGAACCAGGCCTCGGGGCGAAACAGCGCCTGATCTTCTTCCATTGGAAGCCCCCGAATTGGTATCATATCAATGGGACCAATCCCATCGGCTGGCGGCAGGATGGACCACGAACCGCGGTAAAAACAAGCGAAATCCGCAGATCATCTGCTATTTTCGCTCATTTGGTATTATGATGGTAGCGTCGGTGAAGTTTTTTGGTATCGTCTCAGCAACGACATGATTCGACCCGCGCCACACTGCCACGTGGCCCAAGGCTGAACAGGAGCAACGCATGACGCTTGTCGCCGAAGGGGCAGCACCGGACCGGATGCAGCGCCGCGAGCTGTCCGAACGCGCCTTCGCCTGGCTTCTCATCTCGCCCGCGCTGCTGTTCATCCTGGTCATCGTCGTCTGGCCCCTGGCCGAGACGATCCGGCTGTCCTTCACCGACGCCACCCTGGGCGGCGAAAACTTCGTCGGCATCGCCAACTACGCCGCGCTTTTTGCCGATCCGAAGTTCTGGCAGACCGTGGGGCGCACCTTCTACTGGATGGCGCTTGCCGTCAGCCTGAAGCTGATCGTCGGCCTGATCGGCGCATCGCTGCTGAACGCCGCGATCCCCGGCAAGGCGCTGTTCCGCGTCCTCGTCATGCCGCCCTGGGTGATCCCGGTCGCCATCGGCGTCATCGGCTGGAAGTGGATGTACAACGGCTATTTCGGCCTGATCTCGGGCCTGTTGCAGGAGTTCGGGCTGGTCGAGGATCGCGTGGCCCTTCTGGCCACCAAGACCTCGGCCTTCTATTCCGCCATCGTCACCGACGTTTGGGTCGGCACGCCGATGGTCACCCTCTTCTTCCTCGCCGCCATGCAGGGGGTCAGCAAGGACCTTTACGAGGCCGCCTGGGTCGATGGTGCAAGCCGCTGGTATCGTTTCCGCCGCATCACCATTCCCCAGATCATGCCGGTGATTGTCTCGATGGCGCTCCTCTCCGCGATCTGGACCTTCAACAGTTTCGAGATCATCTGGATCCTCACCGAAGGCGGTCCGCGCGGGGCGACGACCACCCTCATCATCGACACCTACAAGGTCGCCATCTCCTCCCAGCGCTTTGGCGAGGGTGCGGCGCGGGCCGTCGTGATCGTGGTGCTGCTTGCGGCCTTCTCGCTCTTCTACCTGTGGTTCCTGAACCGCGTGAACCGGCATTACGGGGCGAAATGACATGATCGACCGCCTCACCCTTCTGCAGAAGATCGGCGTCTACATCGCCACCTTCTTCTTCCTTCTCTTCATCCTGATGCCTTTCATCGAGATGATCCGGGTCTCCTTGCGCCCGATGAGCCACCTGATGACCGCCGACTTCACCTGGTGGTCCGAGGATTTCAGCCTGCAGGCCTACCGCGACATGTGGGTCACCGTGCCGCTTCTGGGCCGCTACATCTTCAATTCGATCTTCGTGGCCTCCTCGGTCACGCTGATCACCATGATCGTGGTCATCCCCGCCGCCTACGCCTATGCGCGCCTTGAATTCCCGTTCAAATCCCTGTCGCTGGGCGGCTTTCTGGCGGTGAACATGTTCACCGGTGCGGTGCTTCTGATCCCGCTTTACCGGGTCCTGCGCACGCTTTCGATGCTGAACACCTACTGGGCGATGATCATCCCCGGGGTCGCTTTCCTCATCCCCACCGGCATCTGGCTCTTGCGGTCCTACCTGGAAAAGATCCCGCGCGAGCTGGAGGAAGCCGCCTACGTCGACGGCGCGTCCCGCCTTTACACGCTGCGCCGCGTGGTCCTGCCCCTGGCGGCCCCCGGCCTGATCGTTGTCGGCACCGCCGTCTTCATCGGCGCCTATGCCCAGCAGTTCCTGTTTGCCATCACCTTCAACAACGTCCGCGAGATCCAGCCACTTCCTGCCGGCCTTTACGAATTCATCGGTTACCAGGACGTCACCTGGAACGAGATGATGGCCGCCGCCCTGACCGGCATCACCCCGGTGATGATCGTGTTCCTTTTCCTGCAGAAATACCTCGTCGCGGGCCTGACCGCAGGCGCGGTGAAAGAATGACCAACCACCAACAGACGTCCAACCAAGGGAGACTACGCATGACCCACTTCAAGACCCTTACGGTCGCTGCGGGCCTGATGGCCGGCACGGCCCTTTCGGCCCAGGCGCAAGAGCTGCATTTCATCATGTGCGGCGGCGAAGTGCGCCCGGCCGACCAGGTCGTGATCGACAAGTTCCAGGCCGACAATCCCGGCGTCACCGTCAAGATGGAAGCGGTGGAATGGGGCACCTGCCAGGACAAGTCGATGCAGCTTGCCGCCGCCGGTGATCCGCCGGACGTGGCCTACATGGGCAGCCGTACTCTGCGCCAGCTGGCCAACAACGACCTGATCGTCCCCGTGACCTTCACACCCGAGGAAGAAGCCGCCTACCAGCCGGGCGTCCTGAAGACCGTGACCAACAGCGGCCAGTATTGGGGCATCCCGCATGCCTTCTCGACCAAGGCTCTCTACATCAACTGCGCCGTGGTCGTGGCTGCCGGGGCCGAATGCAAGGCACCCGCCACCTGGGCCGAGCTTGTGACCCTGGCGAAGACCGTGACCGACAACTCCGACGCCGCAGGCATCGGTATTGCCGGCAAGGACTTCGACAACACGATGCACATGTTCCTCGACTTCCTCTATTCCAACGGCGGCAAGGTCTACAACGACGACGGCACCCCCGCACTCGACAGCCCGCAGACCCGCGAAACCCTGCAGCTTTACGCGGACCTTTTGCCCTACATGCAGTCCGGCCCGACCGAATGGGAACGCGACCAGATGCGCGACCTTTTCAACGACGGCCAGATCGCGATGTACGTCTCCGGTCCCTGGGGCGAAGGCCAGCACGCCGAGAAGGTCCCGACCCAGCTGGTCGCACCAATCCCGGCCGGTCCGTCCGGTCCCTCGGGCACCATCCTGATCACCGACTCGCTGGCGGTCTTCAAGGGCACCGGCAACGAAGAGCTGGCGATCAAGCTGGCCAAGGCGCTTACTTCGGGCGATGCGCAGTATGACCTCGACAGCACCTGGGGCCTGACGCCGATCCTCGACTACGAAAAGCTGGGCAAGACCGACGTCTACTACAAGAAAGGCAACTGGCCGATCTTCGTCGCAGGCATCTCGACTGGAGGACCCGAGCCGATGGTCGAGGACTTCAAGGCGCTGCAGGCCGTCTTCACCAACATGATCCAGGGGATCATGCTGGAAGAAGGCACCGTGGATGAACTCGTGACCCAGGCCGGCGTCGAGCTGGCTGCCGTCCGCTGATCCTGACCTTGGGGGCGCGGGTTCTCCTCGCGCCCCTCCCTTCCCCGCAAAGGACTGCCCGCATGGCCACGCTCGACCTGCAAAGCATCACGAAATCCTTCGGCTCCGCTCAGGTCCTGCATGGCATCGACCTTGCGATCCGCGATCGTGAGTTCGTCGTCTTCGTCGGCCCGTCGGGCTGCGGCAAGTCCACGCTCCTGCGCATCATCGCCGGGCTGGAAGCGTCAACGTCCGGCCGCATCGTGATCGACGGCACCGACGTGTCAGCCGCCGCCCCGGTGGACCGCGGCATCGCGATGGTGTTCCAAAGCTACGCGCTTTACCCCCACCTGTCGGTCTTCGAAAACATCGCCTTCCCATTGCGCGTCGCCCGTCTGCCCGAGGCGGAAGTCAAACTGAAAGTCGGCCGCGCCGCCGAAATCCTGCAACTGACCGAAAAGCTGCCGCTGAAGCCCGGCCAACTGTCCGGCGGCCAGCGCCAGCGCGTCGCCATCGGTCGGTCAATCGTGCGCAACCCCAAGGTCTTCCTTTTCGACGAGCCGCTCTCGAATCTCGACGCCGCCTTGCGCGGCGAGATGCGCGTCGAACTCTCCGCCCTGCAACGCGACCTTGACGCCACGATGGTCTATGTGACCCATGACCAGATCGAGGCGATGACGATGGCCCACCGGATCGTCGTCCTGAACAAGGGCCGGATCGAACAGTTCGGCACCCCGATGGAGCTTTACCACCACCCCGCCACCCGCTTCGTCGCCACCTTCATCGGCCAGCCCAACATGAACCTTTTGCCCGCCACCGTCATCGGCATCGCATCCGAAGGCCTGACGGTTGAACTGCACGGCGGCACCCGCATGACCTTGCCCGTTGACACCGAAACCGCCCGTAGCGGCGACACCGTCGAGGTCGGCGTCCGCCCCGAAAGCCTGCAGCTTGGCCAGGGCGTCACCATGCACCTCCGCGTCCTAGAACGCCTTGGCGGCACTGCCATCGCCTATGGCCAGATGCCAGACGGGCTGAAGGTCTGCGCCGCGTTATCGGGCGACACCACCGTCCACGAAGGCGAGGACGTGGGCCTGACCTTCGCCCCCGCCGACGCCCATGTCTTTGACGCCAACGGCCGCGTGATGCGGCGGCGGCAGGCCCCCGCCCTTGCAGCTTAAGGGAAGGCTCACCGCCTGAAGAAGGAGAATACGATGCGCATTGTCACCTCAGGCATCGGCCTGCGGGCCGGTCATGTCTTGACCACGCTTCGCGAGGAAATGCCGGAAGCAGAAATCGTTGGCTACTACGACCCCCAGCCCACCCATCTGGAGATGATCGGGACCGACACCCCCCGCTATCCCTCGGTCGAGGCAATGCTGTCGGACGCCAAACCCGACCTCTACTGCGTCTTCTCTCCGAACGTCTTCCACCTCGACCAGATCCGCGCAGGCCTGGAAGCGGGCGTCCAAGTCTTCACTGAAAAGCCCGTCGTCGTCTCCATCGAGGAAACCCTCGAACTCGCCCGCCTTCTGGCGCAACACGGCGGGGCGGGCCGCGCCATGGTCGGCCTCGTCCTGCGCTATTCGCAGCACATGGTCGACCTCCGCTCCGCCATGGCGCAGGGCTGGCTGGGCTACATCACCTCACTTGAGGCAAACGAACACATCGGCCCCTACCACGGTGCCTTCTTCATGCGCGACTGGCGCCGCCGAACCGATCTGGCCGGCGGCTTCATGCTGGAGAAATGCTGTCACGACCTCGACATCTACAACATGGTCACCGGCTCGCGTCCCTCCCGCGTCGCCAGCTTCGGCGGCCGCAAGTCCTTTGTCCCGCAGAATGCGCCGAAGTCCAACGCCGAGGCCGAGATCTTCCACGTCAAGAAATCCGTCTGGCAATCGACTGACGATCCCTTCAACTCCGACGGCGACATCATCGACTACCAGACCGCGATCCTGCAGTACGAGACCGGCGCCAGCCTCGCCTTCCACACCAACCTCAACGTCCCGGATGAGCACCGCCGCTTCTGCGTCATGGGAACCCATGGCATGGCCGAGGGCGACTTCGTCCGCGGCTTCCTGAAGATCACCGCCCGCAACGGCCGCCGCCTGGCCGACCATGACTACACGCAAGGGACCGCGATGAAAGGCGCGCATTACGGGGCCGACCAGCTCATGTGCCGCGACATGACGGCCTACATGCGCGGCCAGTCCGACAGCCTCCCCGTGTCGATCCTCGACGCGATGGAAGCCGGCATCGCCGCCATCGCCCTCGACCAGGCCCGCGCCACCGGTCAGGTCGTCGACCTGACCGACACCTGGTCCCAACTCGACGCGCATGGGCTGCGGACATGACCATCCCTTGCCGTGCGAGGCATTCTATGTCCGCAAATATCCCCGCCGGAGGCTCCGCACTTCCAACCCGCGCGCCGTCTGCGCGCCAGCGCAGCCGCCGCCCCAGGCACATCCGCGCCCCTGAATTGGCATCGGGCCGGGCGGCTGGAAGACAGTGATGACCGACCTGCCCCCCAATGCCGGTCACCACATGGCATGCGAGATCGCCGAGGGTCCGGCGGTCTTCGCAGCCTCCGTGGCGCAACCCATGGCCCTTCCCGACCTGACCCACCTCCGTGCGATTTACACCGTCGCCCGTGGCTCGTCGGACGCCGCCGCGAATATCCTCTCCTACGAGCTGATGCGCGAGACCCAGCTTCCGGTCACCTCGCTGCCCCCTTCCATCTTTTCCCTTGGCGCGGGCGTTCATCTGCACAACAGCGCAGTTCTCGTCGTCAGCCAATCCGGCGCATCCCCTGACCTCGTGCGCTCGGCACAAGGCGCGCGCGAGTCAGGAGCCACTGTCCTCGCGCTCACCAACGCCCCAGGCAGCCCGGTCGAGGCCGAGGCGCACGCGACTTTGCGGATCGGTGCCGGGCCCGAACGCGCCGTTCCCGCGACCAAATCGGTCATCGGGGCGATCGCCGGGGGAATGGCGCTGATCGCCGCCCTCTCCCCCAGCTACGCCGCCCGCGCCACAGCTTCCGCCACGTCCCTCGCCAGCCTCCACGGCAAAGAACTTCCCCAAACCAAAGCGCTCCTCGCGGCCCTCCTGTGCGCCTCCCATGTCTATGTCATCGGGCGGGACACCGGCTTTGGCGCGGCGCAGGAACTGGCTTTGAAGCTCAAGGAATGCTGCGCACTGCATGCCGAGGCCTATTCCTCCTCCGAGGTTCTCCACGGCCCGCTGCAACTGGTCACCAACCCCCTGCTGATCCTGATCCTCGACACCGAACACCCCGATGTCCAACCAAGCCTAGACACCGCCGAAGAGCGCTTCCGCGCCGCAGGCGGCACCGTCTTCAGGCTCCGTCCCTCCGACGCTGGTTCCACCGGCCTCACCCCTGCCGCCGCCGCCGCGGCGCTCCTCTACCTCACCTACCCCCTGGCCCTGCACACCGCCCTCGCCCTCGGACACGACCCCGACCGCCCCGCCACCCTATCCAAGGTGACGCAGACGACATGACCCACACCCAGTCTTTCACCAGGCTCCCGATTACCCTTTCAAAGGCATCCCCGAGCCGGTTGCGCGCGTTTCGCGCGCAGAGGCGAGACAAAAGGATTGCGCGGAACGCGCGCCTTTCAGCAGCCACCGCGACCGGCAAGTGCCGCCGACACCCTGTCGGACCCTCCACCGCAAGTGCCTATGCCTGCCGTCCTGCAAGGGAGTACAGGGGCGCTGACGCCTCCTCAGGCTTACGAGAAGCAAGACCATGACCGACCTCAACCGCCATGCCACCTTCCGCGAAATCCTTGCCCAGCCCGCAATCTGGCGCGACTGGGGCGCGACACTTGCCGTCGCCGACCTCCGCGCCTGGATCGCCGCCACCGGCACCGAAGAGGTCTGGTTCTGTGGTGCCGGAACCTCCGCCTACATCGGCGACATTCTTGCAGCAGGGCTCGAAGGCCAGCCCGGCCCCCGCTTCCGCTCTGCCCCCACCACCGACATCGTCGCCCGACCGCGCGCCTACCTGACCGGCGCGCCGAAACTCGTCGTCAGCTTCGGACGGTCCGGCAACTCCACTGAATCCATCGGCCTCCTCGACGCGCTCGATGCGCTGGCCCCGACCTGGCCCCGCCTGAACATCACCTGCAACGCCGTGTCCGCCCTCGCCCGTGACCCGAAAGCCAAAGTCATCGCCCTGCCCGAAGCCACCCACGACCAAGGCTTCGCGATGACCTCCAGCTTCTCCACCATGCTCCTCACAGCCGCCGCGCTCTTCGACACCGCCCTCCCGGCCTCCCAAACCGCCAGGCGCTTCGCCGCCCTCGCAGACGCTCTGCAGACCCTCCTGCCCCACTTCACCGCCCATGCCGCCACGACCCGCCGCCCGCAACGCGCTGTCTTCCTCGGCTCCGGCCCCCTCGCCTTCGCCGCCCGCGAAGCGGCCCTCAAGGTGATGGAACTCGCCGCAGGCCAGATCCCCGCCCTCTGGGATTCGACCCTGGGCTTCCGCCACGGCCCGAAAAGCTTCACTGTGGGCGAGACCGACCTCTGGCTTTTCCGCTCCCTTGACCCCCACACCCGCGCCTATGACGAGGACCTCCTCGCCGAACTCCGCACCCAGTTTCCTCACAGCATCATCAGCGCCCCCGAGATCCAGCTGCCCAACAGTGACCTCTGGTCCGCCCCCCTTTACGTCGCCCTCGCGCAACTCCTCGCCGTCACCTGGTCCGACGCGCTTGGCCTCAACGTCGACGACCCCTTCGCCGGCCAAGGCACCCTGACCCGCGTCGTCGCCGGCGTGAAACTCCACCCGGTGACACCATGATCGCGGCCGGCATCGACCTCGGCGGCACCAAGATCGAGGCCCAGGTCTTCGCCCCGGACTGGACCCTCGCCGCACGCCACCGCTGGCCGACGCCGAAGGGCTATCCCGCCCTCGTCACCGCGATGGCCGAGGCGATCCGTTGGTGCGAAACACATGGAACAGACCTGCCCATGGGCATTTCCGCCGCTGGCCTCATCCACCCGGACACCGGCCTCGCCCTGACCTCGAACCTTCCCGCCACCGGCAAACCCATGCCCGCCGACATCGCAAGGGCCGCTGGTCGCCCCATCGCCTGGATCAACGACTGCCGCGCCCTCACCCTGTCCGAGGCCGCCCTCGGCGCGGCGAAAGGAGCCGACCCCGCCGTGGGCCTGATCCTTGGCACCGGAGTCGCGGGCGGGGTCGTCACCGGTGGCAAACTTCTGCCCTCACCCGCCCGGACCGGCGGCGAATTCGGCCATTTCGCCCTGGCCGCAGGCCCTGTCAATGCGCACAAGCTTCCCATCCTTGCCTGTGGCTGCGGCCGCGCAGGTTGCGCCGAGACCTACCTGTCCGCCCCAGGCCTATCGCGCATTGCAGCCCACCTCACCGGCGCACAGCACACCCCCGAAACCATCGTCACGGGTCGCGCCACCACAGCCACCTTCGCCAAGGCCTGGGACATCTGGCTCGACCTCGCCACCGAGTTTCTCGTCACCCTTTGCCTTTCTCTCGACCCCGAGGTCATCGTCATCGGCGGTGGTCTCTCGCGGGTGCCACGCCTGGCAGACGACCTTTCGGACCGCCTCGCCCGCGCCACCTTGAAGGGTTTTCCGATCCCTTCCATCCGCCTCGCCGAAGGCGGCGATGCCAGCGGGGCCCGCGGTGCTGCCCTTCATGCCCGAAACGAGGCACTTCATGGCTGACCTTCGTCAGATCATCGCCCGCAACCGCGCCGGAGAGCCGATCGCCATCCCTTCGGTCTGCACCGCCCACCCCGAAGCGCTTGAAGCCAGCCTTGCCTTGGCCGAAACCCTGGACCAGCCGCTCGTTGTCGAGGCCACCTCGAACCAGGTCAACCAGGACGGCGGCTATACCGCCCTGAAACCCGCCGATTTCATTGCCTTCGTCACCGATATCGCCACCCGAGCCGGCGTCGCGCAGAGCCGCATCCTCTTCGGCGGCGACCACCTGGGACCCCAGGTCTGGCGCAAACTCCCCGCCGAGCAGGCAATGGCAAAGGCGCACCGGATGGTCGCCGACTATGCCGCTGCCGGTTTCACCAAGATCCACCTCGACTGCTCCGAAGGCTGTGCCGGCGAACCCGCCCAACTCCCCGACCAGACCACTGCAACCCGCTCCGCCGCCCTCGCCGCCACCGCCCTGCAGCATGCGCCAGACCCCGCCCGGTTGATCTTCGTCGTCGGCACCGAAGTCCCGCCCCCCGGCGGTGCCCGCGCCGACGACCACGGCGATATCCCGCCCACCACGCCCGAGGCAGCAAAGGCCACCCTCGCAGCCCACCGCGACGCGTTCACCGCCGCACGGGTTTCCCTCGACCAGATCGGCGGCCTCGTCGTCCAGCCTGGCGTCGAATTTTCGCCAATGGACGTCCACCACCTCCCCCTCGACCGCGACCCCGGCCTTCTTGGCGCGCTTGAAGGCTGGCCCAGGGTTTGCCTGGAAGCCCACTCGACCGATTACCAGCATCCTCAGGCCTACCCCCGCCTGGCCCAACTTGGTTTCGCTTTCCAGAAAGTCGGCCCCGCCCTCACCTACGCCTGGCGCGAAGCGCTTTACGCCCTTGATTCGATCCGCACGCAGAACGGCTGGTCTGCTGGTCCGTCCCTTCCGGACACGATGGAGGCGGTCATGCGGGCGAACCCCGACCATTGGCGGGCACATATCCACGGCACCACCGCCGACCCTCGCACCGAGCGTCACTTCGGTCTCGCTGACCGCATCCGTTACTACTGGCCCACCGCCCCGGCACGGGACGCTGTTCACCGCCTCCTGGCCGATCTCGCCGACAAGCGCCTCCCCGATCCCCTCCTGCTTGCCCATTTCGGCGTGGACGAGATTGCCACCGCGCGGGAAAGCCGCCATAGCCTGCCGCGCGCGCTGGCTCTCGCCCGCGTGCAATCCGCCCTCCGCCCCTATTTCTTCACGGGACCCCGGTCATGAGTGCAGACCCCGAGCTGTGGCTCCTTCCCGACGCGATCTTCGACGGGCACAGACTTCGCCCCGGCGCAGCCCTCGGCATCGCGGAAGGTCGCAGCCTGGCCGTCTCTGACAGCCCGCCCGCCAGTGCACCTGTCCGCCGCGTGACGGGCACTCTGATGCCAGGCTTTCTCGACCTCCAGGTCAATGGCGGCGGCGACGCGCTTTTGAACAACGATCAGTCGCCCGAGGCCCTGCACACCATGGCCGCCGCCCATCGCCGCTTCGGCACCGTCGGCATCCTGCCCACCGTGATCACCGATGCCCCCGAAGTCCTTGCCCGCGCAGTCGATGCCATTCTGGCAACCAGGGATTCCACGGGTCTGCTCGGCCTTCACATCGAAGGCCCACACCTGTCCATCCCCCGCCGTGGCACCCATGCCGCCGAATGGGTCCGCCCCTTCGATTCCACCACCTTTGCGCATATCCAGCGCCTCCGCACCGACGGTATTTTCGTCAAGATCACTCTCGCGCCTGAAAGCGCCACGCCTCAGGACGTCGCTAGGATCACCGGCACTGGGGCGGTTGTCTCCATCGGTCACTCCGACGCAACTGCCGACGACACCCGCGCCCTTCTTGCAGCGGGGGCGACCTGCTTCACCCATCTCTTCAACGCCATGTCGCCGATGTTGAACCGCGCACCGGGCGTGACCGGAGTTTGCATCAACTCCACCGCCTACGCGGGCATCATCTGCGACGGTATCCATGTTGCGGACGAGATGGTCGGCCTCGCGATCCGGGCGCGCCCGATCCCCGGCCGGATGTTCCTCGTCTCCGATGCGATGAGCACCGTCGGCGGTTCCGATCACCTTCGGCTCTACGGCAAGGACGTCTGGCTGAAGGACGGCCGTCTGGTCAACGCCGAAGGCTCATTGGCAGGTGCACATGTGACGATGGCCGAAAGCCTTCGCCGCCTGATCACGGTGGTCGGCACCAGCCCCGAGACCGCGCTGGACATGGCCATCGCCGCTCCGTCCCGTCTCCTGAACCGCCACGACCTCGCCACACCAGAGAGCCGCGACCTGGCCGACCTCCTCCTCCTCGACGCCGACTGGTGCCTCACCGCCACCCTGGCCGAAAAGCTTGCCACCTGATCCCCAACCAAGGGGCACCGACATGAGACAGGAAGTCCTCGCGCCGCAAGGCGCTCCGCTCAAAAACCGCCTTGGCAGGGAATTACGGGCCGTAGACGGTCACTTGCGGCAGTTCGGTCAGGCTCAACCCCAGCGCCTGAAAAGCCGCAAGCGACAGAAGTGCTGCACCGGTGCCCGGCCGCAATTCCACTGCCAGTGACTTGCCGGCCGCCGTGACGATGCGCCCCGCAGACTTTGCCGTCACCAGCGGCGACGACAGCCAGATCCCCTGTTCCGCCGGCGGTCCCAGGGCCACGACGACACGACCCAGTTCCCGATCGCCGCCCGTAGCCTTCACCGCCAGCGCTGCCGCCTTCTCCTCGGCTGTCGTCTTGTCCAGCGCCTCCGCACTTGCCGCCTGCGTTGCTCCCAGCACGCTGGTCGTCACCGCCGGTGCGAACTCGGTTGCCGGCTGCGGCTCGGTCGGCCCCGTCACCCCGGACCGCCCACCCTCCTTCTGGAAGAGGGCACAGCCGGACAGGGTCAGGGCGATGGCGGAAAGCAATGCAAGATGTCTCATGGTCTTAGCCTAACCCGCCGCCCCTGGCCCCGCAATCGTCGCTCTCGCACTTGTGCACCCCTCCGCGCAAGCCTACCTTCCTGACATGACCCCGCTCATCGACCCCTTCGCCCGCGCGATCAGCTACCTGCGCGTGTCGGTCACCGACCGCTGCGACTTCCGCTGCACCTATTGCATGTCCGAGCACATGACCTTCCTGCCCAAGGCCGACCTCCTCAGTCTGGAAGAACTCGATCGCCTCGCCTCTACCTTCGTCCGGCTCGGTGTGCAGAAGCTGCGGATCACCGGCGGCGAGCCTCTGGTCCGCAAAGGCATCCTGACCTTCTTCGAAGCGATGTCCCGCCACCTTGCCACCGGCGCGCTGAAGGAACTGACGCTCACCACCAATGGCAGCCAGCTGGCGAAATTCGCCCAGCCGCTTGCCGACCTTGGCGTCCGGCGGATCAACGTCAGCCTCGACACGCTCGATCCCGCCAAATTCGCAGAGATCACCCGCTGGGGTCGCCTGCCGCAAGTGCTTGACGGCATCGCCGCCGCAAAGGCCGCTGGTCTCCGCGTCAAGATCAACGCCGTCGCCCTCAAGGGCTTCAACGAGGGCGAGCTCTTCTCCCTTCTCGACTGGTGCGCCCGCGAAGACCATGACCTGACCTTCATCGAGGTCATGCCGATGGGCGAGGACATGACCGAAAACCGGCTCGACCAATATTGGCCCCTGAAAGACCTCCGCGCCAGACTTGCCGAACGCCTGACCCTCACCGACCTCACAGATCGCACCGGTGGTCCCGCCCGATATGTCCGGGTCGAGGAAACCGGCCAGAAGGTCGGCTTCATCACGCCCCTCACCCACAATTTCTGCGAAAGCTGCAACCGTGTGCGGCTGACCTGCACCGGCCAGCTTTACATGTGCCTTGGTCAGGAAGACATGGCCGACCTCCGCGCCCCCTTGCGCGCCAGCGACGACGACACGCCTCTCGAGGCGGCCATCCGCGCCGCGATTGCCCGCAAGCCCAAGGGCCACGACTTCGATTATTCTCGCCAGAAGGTCGCCGGCCAGATCACCCGCCACATGAGCCACACCGGCGGCTGAGGCGCGGGCGCAAGGGCGTTCCGCCCACCCTCACTTCGTCAGGATCAACTTGCCCGCCCGCGTGATGCGCAGCGAATAGACCTGTCCGTCCAGCACGATCCGGGCCAGCGATCCGCCTTCGGTCAGCGCGCGCGCATCATGCACCGGCGTCGCATCCGCCGTCAGCCAGGTTTCGACAAAAGCGTTCATTTCCGCGCCTCCAGCCGCGCGATCAGCGCTTCCAGCATCGACGTTGGAAATAGCCCGGCAGCGCCCGACAGCAGTTCCACGATATCACCCCGTTGGGCGCGACGTTCGGACATGATGACCTCCAGATGACCGACACACCGGGCGGACCCATACCGGGCTGGCTAGGCTTCCATGCATATCCTTACTAAAAGACTCAACCATGTCAATCCACATTCCGCTGGCTCCGCGGCCGCGAACCGCTATCCTGCCATACGGACCCGACATGACCCAAGACCCCGCTGGCAACCTCCTCTCCCTTCCCCCGCCGAACCTGCCCGTGCAGGCCCTCGCCGGGCTGGCCCTACAGCATTGGGGTCTCACCGGGACCCTTCAGCCGCTGACGTCCGAACGTGACCAGAACCACCGCCTTGATACTGCTCAGGGAAGCTTCACCCTCAAACTCGCGAACACGGCCGAACCCGCCGCCCTCACCGATTTTCAGACCCAGGCCCTCGTCCACGTCCAAAGCCGCGCGCCGGGCCTGCCCACACCCCGCGTGATCCCCACCCGCGAGGGCTGCCCGATCCTGGCGACCCAGCACGGGGCACTGCGCCTCCTCACCTGGGTTCCCGGAACCCCTCTGGCCCACCTGCCAAAAACGCCTGACTTAGCCGCCTCGATCGGCGCCGCCCTTGGCACGCTCGATGCGACGCTTTCGACGTTCCATCACCCTGCGTCCGACCATCATCTCCTGTGGGACATCCGCAACGCGCGCGACCTTGGTCCGTTGACCAATGCCCTGCCCGCCGACCTTGAGTACAAGGTCAGCGCCTTTCTCACCCATTTCGCCGCATACACCGCCCCCGCCCTGGCCCACCTCCCGCGTCAGGTGATCCACGGCGACTTCAATCCCCACAACCTGCTTGCCGACCCGGATCAGCCGTCGCGCCTGACCGGCATCCTCGACTTCGGCGACATGACCCTCAGCCACCGCATCTGCGACCTCGCCGTCGCCGCCTCCTACGTGATCGACCCCGCCGATCCGCCCCGCCTCCTCCTCCCGCTGATCACCGGCTACCATCAGGCCAATCCCCTGACCGCAAACGAAATCGCCCTCCTTCCCGACCTCATCACCGCCCGCCTGGTGACCACACTCACGATCTCTGCCTGGCGCGCCGCCCGGTACCCCCAGAACGCGGCCTACATCCTGCGCAACGCCCCAGCCTCCCGCGCCGGCCTCGACGCCCTCGTCGACCCCGATGTTCTTGCCACGCTCCTTTTCCAAGCCTGCGAAAGCCCCATGCCATGACCCGCCAGACCACCATGCTGAACGCCTACACTCCCGGCGCAGGCCACCTGTCGCCGCAGGACGAGGCTCTGGCGAACCGCCGCTCTCAGGCCCTCGGCCCGGCCTATCGACTTTTCTACGAAACCCCGGTCCACCTTGTCCGGGGTCAGGGCGTCCACCTCTACGACCCGCAGGGCAACGCCTACCTCGACTGCTACAACAACGTCGCGTCCGTCGGCCATTGCCATCCCCGGGTGGTCGAAGCCCTAAGCCAGCAATCTGCCACCCTCGCCACCCACACCCGCTACCTGCACGACAGCATCCTGACCTATGCCGAGCGTCTCCTTGCGCTTTTCCCAACCGAGCTTTCCCACGTGATGTTCACCTGCACCGGGTCCGAGGCGAACGATCTCGCGCTTCGCATTGCCCGGGCGGCCACGGGCGGCACCGGTGTCATCGTGACCGACAACGCCTACCACGGCGTCACTTTGGCTACCGCCGAGATGTCGATGTCCATCGGCCCCGCAGTGGCCCCCGGCCCCACAGTGTTCCCGATCCCCGCGCCCTCTGCGCAGAACTACCCGCAAGGCGTCGCGACAGGCTTCGCTGCGCAAGTCGCCACCGCCTGCGACCACATGGCGGCGCAAGGCCTGAAACCCGCGCTTCTCATCGTCGACACGATATTCTCCTCGGATGGCGTCTATCCCGAACCCCAGGGTTTTCTCGCGCCCGCCGCCGCCGCCATCCGCGCGCGTGGAGGCCTCTTTCTCGCTGATGAAGTGCAACCGGGCTTTGGCCGTACAGGTTCGCACTTCTGGGGCTTCCAGCGGCACGGCGCGGTCCCCGACATGGTCAGCATGGGCAAGCCGATGGGTAACGGCTACCCGATGGCGGGCCTGGTCCTGAAGCCCGAGTCCATTGCCGAGTTTGGAGCAAAGGCGCGCTACTTCAACACCTTCGGTGGCAATGCTGTCGCCGCGGCCGTGGGTCTGGCTGTGCTTGACGTGATCCGGGACGAGGGCCTGCTGGAGAACGCAGCCACCGCCGGTCTGGCATTCGCCGACGGCCTGCGCTCGCTCGCCCAACGCCATGAAAGTCTGGGCGAAACCCGCGCGGCAGGTCTTTTCCTGGGTCAGACCATCCTGACCGATGGACGACCCGATCCCGCCCGCACTGCCCGCCTCGTCAACGCGCTCAGAGAGAACCGCATCCTGATCAGTTCGACCGGTCCGAAAGGCGACAGCCTCAAGCTTCGTCCGCCCCTGCCGTTCAGTCTGGCAAACGTCGACCAGGTTCTGACTACCCTCGACCGCGTGCTGCCAGCGATTTAGCCGGGGGACGGCGAACCTCGTCCGGCATGAACGTGATAGGCCTTTGTCACGATCTGCCAGCGTCCCAGGGCGTCCGGCCGGTCTTTCACCATGACAAGGTAATCGGTGAAATCCGTCCCGAAGCAGGTATCGGTCAACTTGGCCACTGCAACCGTCCCGGTGACCTCGATCGACAGCAACTCAGCGATGATGGGCGCCCCTTCCGGCTCCGTCGCTTCATCCTTCAGCCAGGCGATGAACTCCTCCAGCGGGAAGAACTCGTAAGTCTCGGCAAAGTGCCCGACCTGAAGGGCACCGGGATGAAAGGCCCGACGCAACTTTGCTTCGTCGCCCCAGCACATGCCTTCCAGATAATCCACGACCACCGACCGCACCGCATCATGCTCTGCACCCCAGACCATCCACCCCTCCTCAGGTGACCCCAAAAAGCAGAATGCACGATCTACCACGCGACTCAAGGCCCGGCGGGGGTGGCAGCCATCCCGGGGTGTCACGAAGCAGGCCTGCCGTCAGGGTTATCGAAATCCTAACGCCCGCAGCCAATCCCTTGATTTTACAAGGGGCGAAAAGCCGTCCACGCTGGACGGTCAGCCCAGCGCGTAGCCCGCCCCGCGCACTGTCCGCACCGGATCGGCCCCACCATGCTGCATCAGGCTCTTCCGGAGCCGCCCGACATGCACTTCCACCGACCGGGAATCCACATAGATGTCGCGGCCCCAGACGAGATCCAGCAGCTGCTCGCGGGAAAACACCCGCCCCGGACGTTCCATCAGGGTGACCAGCAGCTTGAATTCGGTCGGGCCAAGTTTCAGCACCTTTTCCGCCCGGTAGACGCGGTGTCGTTCGGGATCCAGCCGGATATCGTCATGCTCCAGCACCACCCCGGCCGTCGAGGGTCGGACACGTCGCAACTGCGCCCGCGCCCGCGCCATCAGTTCCAGCACCGAATAGGGCTTGATCACGTAATCATCCGCACCCGTTTCGAGTCCCCGGATGCGGTCCACTTCCTCGGCCCGCGCCGAAAGCATGATGATCGGTATCCCCCGCGTCTCGGGCCGCATCTTCAGCCGACGGCAGACCTCGATCCCCGAGACCTTCGGCATCATCCAGTCCAGGATGATGATGTCCGGTTCCTCCTCATCGACCAGCATCATCGCATCTTCGCCATTGTCGGCCTGCGTCACCGCAAAGCCCTCGGCTTCCAGATTGTAGGCGAGCACCGCTCGCTGCGCCGGCTCGTCCTCGACCAGCAAGACCCGAGGTTGTCCGCCCTTGCCCACCGTCAGGCCCCCGCTCCGGTGCTGTCAACCTTGGGTCGTTCATCCTCGGGCAGCGATCCCGTGACGAGATAGATCACCTGCTCGGCGACAGCGGTGGCATGGTCCCCGACCCGTTCGATGTTCTTGGCGATGAAATGCAGGTGCATGCAGGGCCCGATCGTGCGGGGGTCCTCCATCATGTGGGTCAGGAACTCGCGAAAGATCGAGTTGTACATCTGGTCGATGTCCCGGTCCCGACGCCGCACGTCCTCGGCCAGTTTGAGGTCGCGGCGGATATAGGCGTCCAGCGCGTCGGTCAGCATCTGCACCACGGCCTTTGCAAGCCTGCGGATCGAGCCCGATGCCCCCGGCACTTGCGGCATCGTCGCCAGGGCGGCGGTCCGCTTGGCCAAATTTTTCGCGTAATCGCCGGCGCGTTCCAGCGCAGCGGCGATCTTCATCACCGTCAAAACCGTCCGCAAGTCGCCGGCAGTGGGTCCGCGCAGAGCCAGCAACAGCGCGCAACGCGTGTTGATCTCATCTTCCAGTGCGTCGATGGCCTTGTCTCCGACCCGGACCTTGGCGGCGAGATCCGCGTCGCGCGTGTCCAGCGCTTCGGCGGCATCCAGAAGCGCAGCCTCGACGAGCCCGCCCATCCGGACGACAAGGGCCTGCGCAGCCTCCAGGTCCCGGTCGAAAGCGGTCAGAATATGTGCGCTGTTCATGGCATCCTCCCTTAGCCGATCCGGCCAGTGATGTAGGCTTCGGTGCGGGGATCCTTCGGATTGGTGAAGATCTGCGGCGTATCGGCATATTCCACCAGGTTCCCCAGATGGAAAAACGCAGTCTTCTGGCTGACGCGCGCGGCCTGTTGCATGGAATGGGTGACAATCACCACCGAGAACTGGTTGCGAAGATCATCAATCAGTTCTTCGACCTGTGCGGTCGCAATCGGGTCCAGGGCCGAACAAGGTTCGTCCATCAGCAGAACTTCGGGCCCCGTGGCTATTGCCCGCGCGATGCAAAGCCGCTGCTGCTGGCCGCCGGACAAACCGGTGCCGGGCGCATCGAGCCGATCCTTGACCTCGTTCCAGAGGGCAGCCTTCCGCAACGAGGATTCGACGATCTGGTCCAGCTCGGACTTGTTGCGGCTCAGGCCGTGGATCTTGGGACCGTAGGCCACGTTGTCGTAGATCGACTTCGGGAACGGGTTCGGTTTCTGGAACACCATGCCCACCTTGGCGCGCAGCTGCACCGGATCGACGCGCGGGTCGTAGATGTCCTCTCCGTCCAGCAGGATCTTTCCTGTGACCCGCGCCGTGGCAACGGTATCGTTCATCCGGTTCAGACAGCGCAGGAAGGTCGACTTGCCGCAGCCCGAGGGGCCGATGAAGGCTGTCACCGCGCGGTCGAGGATCTCGACCGAGACATCCTTCAGCGCGTGGTTCTGCCCGTAGTGGACCTGCACAGCGCTGGCGCTGATCTTCGTGGTCGTGGCGTCGATCCCAAGCGTTCCGCGCATGTCGTCCATCACCTGCTCCATGACTTCCGCAGCTCGCGGCCCACACCTGCCGCTTTAGGACGGCATGATGAAGCCTATGCGACGGTTTTGTAACAGCGTAATGACAGGCCGTCACAGGTCTTGCGGCAGCCCGGGCAGCGGCG
The DNA here is from genome assembly GCA_031412255.1 of Paracoccaceae bacterium. Classification (GTDB taxonomy): domain Bacteria; phylum Pseudomonadota; class Alphaproteobacteria; order Rhodobacterales; family Rhodobacteraceae; genus Tabrizicola. Next base: position 27,411 of record JANOCQ010000070.1, read on the forward strand.
CAAATTGACGCCGATCCGACCGGAGACATGACGTGACCGACCGCCCGCCCTATCGTTGGCCAGACCCAGATCGCGACTATTCCAACGGGGCCTTCATAGCGGGGGCCGCCGATTACCCGCCGCGCTGGACCGAGGCGGCCGCAGCCTTTCGGCGGGCCTTGGGAAAGCGCGCCGAGGTAGACCTTTCCTACGGGCCCTCTCCGCGCGAGAAGCTGGACCTGTTCCTGCCCGAGGGTCCGCCGAAAGGGGCAGTGATCTTCGTTCACGGTGGGTATTGGCATCTGTTTTCCAAATCCCACTGGTCGCATCTCGCGGCAGGAGCGCTGGCACGGGGTTACGCGGTCGCGATGCCAAGCTACACGCTGGCCCCCGCGGCCCGGATCGCCGAGATGACGGCCGAGGTCGCGCGGGCCTGCTGGTTCGTGGGCACCCGCGTGGCAGGACCGATGGTCGTGACAGGGCATTCGGCCGGGGGGCATCTGTCGGCCCGGATGGGATGCGACGACGTTCCGGCCCCCGTGGCGCGGGTGGTGCCGATCTCTCCGTTGTCCGAACTCGGACCCCTGATGACGACGGGGATGAACGCGACCCTGAAGATCGACGCGGCCGAGGCGGAATTGGAAAGTCCGGCACGCCACGTCCTGCGGGACGGGGTCAGCGCCCATGTCTGGGTCGGGGGAGAGGAACGGCCCGCCTTTCTGATGCAGGCGCGCCTGCTGGCCGAGGAATGGGGCTGCCCCTGGACCGTCGATCCGGGGCACCACCATTTCAGCGTGATTGAGGGGCTGGCTGACCCCGCCTCGGCCCTGTGCGAGACCTTGCTGGGCGGGCTGTAGCAGCTGCCCGCGTGCAGGCAGCAAGGGCCATTCTGTGAAATCAAGGACTTGCCTCGGTTCCTTCAGAAATCGTTAACTTTACCGCCTGTCACAGCATCGCCTCTTCGGCCCGTCTTGCCTCGGCCTCACGCGCGGATTCGATCCGGGCCAGGCGGCGACGGTTGACCTCGTAAACGACTGCAAGAACCAGGGTCACGCAGATCAAGAGGAAGGCCAGGGCGTTGATTGTGGGTGTGATTCCCGAGCGAACCTTGGAGAACACATAGACCGTCAGTGTATCGGCCCCGCCACGGGTGAACTGCGTGACGTTGAAGTTCTCGATCGACTGGAAAAAGGCCACTGCTGCCCCTGCGCCAATCGCCGGATAAAGATGCGGCAGCAGGATCCGCCGCATGACCTGCGAATGCGACGCGCCAAGGTCCAGCGCCGCCTCCTCCAGCCCCGTGTCAAAGCTTTGCAGCCGCGCCAGCACCAGCAGCATCACCATCGCGGCGATGTAGCTGACCTGGCCCAGCACGCTGAGGTGCAGGCCTGGGTTGAACAGGAAAAACTCCGTCCCCATCGCGTTGCCCATCTTGGTCCAGAGGATCATCGTCGAAATGCCGATCACCACGCCGGGGATCAGGATGGTCGAGATCATCAGCCCGTAAAGCACCGTCCGCGTCCGGCCGGCGACCGAGTTGATCACGATGGCGCTGGCGGTGCCGATCACGACCGCGATCAGGGCCACGGCGGCGGCGACCCAGAGCGTGTTGACGAAGGCCCACATCATCCGCTCGTCCGCGATCATTTCGCTGAACCAGCGAGTCGTCCAGGCCTTCCACGGCACGATGGAGGGCAGCTTGGAATCGTTGAACGCGGCCCCGGACATGACGATCAGCGGGGCCAGCATGAAGATCAGGAACAGCACCATGTAGACATGGGCAAGGTTCCGGCGAAGTCTGTGCATGATGCCCCCTACTTCGCGATGTCAGAAAGCTTGACCCGGAACAGCCACATCGCGACGGACACGAAGAGGGTGCACAGGAACAGGAGCAGGAAGGCGTAGGCGCTGGCGGTGTTCCAGTCGAGCGCGTCGTTGAACGTCTCGTTGATGGTCTGGGTGAACCACTGCGAGGTGGTGGAGCCAAGGATCGACGGCACCAGCAGCGAGCCTGCGGACAGCATGAAGACCATGACGCAGCCGCTGGCGATGCCGGGCTTTGCGTGCGGGATCACGATGCGCCAGTGGATCTTCCACCAGGGCGCGCCCAGGTCCTCGGCCGCCTCGATCTGGTTGGTGTCCAGCGACTGGACCGCGTTGTAGATCGGGAACAGCATGAAGAGGACGTAGGTGTAGATCAATCCGATCACCACGCCGGTAAAGCCCATGTTGGTCCAGCGGATCGGATCGTCGATCAGCCCAACCGCCAGAAGCAGCGCATTCAGCGGCCCCTTGAAGGCCAGGATGATCCACCAGGCGAAGGCGCGCAGCACCTCGGACACCCAAAGCGGAATGAACAGCAGCAAGATCAGCGTCGGAAGCGACTTCGGGTTGACGATCTTGGCCATGTAATAGGCCAGTGGATAGGCCAGCATCAGGCATAGCACTGCGACCACCATCGAATACCAGATGGTCAGCAGGAAGGTGCGGACGCGGACCGGAATCTGGAACTCGATCCCCAGAATCGACGAGGTGACCTGTCCTTCGAAGACCTTGAGGTAGTTGTTGGCGCTGTAAGTATCCAGCGGCCCGCCGATATCGACCACCGGAAGGTAGGGGCGGAAGCTTTGCTCAAACAGAGTGATGTTCGGGATGATCACCAGCATCAAGAGCCAGAAGGCCACCAGAAGGCACATCAGCAGGGTCAGGCCCGATCCGTAGCGGCGCACAAGTTCTTGCATCGCTAGCCCCTTACGTTGGCGTCGGGCAGAATTGCGGCCCGGGCGGCGTCAAAGCTCATGAACATTCTTGCGCCAAGCTCTGGCACCGTGGCCGAGCCGTCGTTGCGCAGTTCAGACGTCAACGTCGCCCCGCTGTCGCTTGTCGCATGGACGGTGATGAAGTTGCCCTCGAAAGACACGTCGCCCACGGTGACCGGGATCGCATTCTCGGTCCCGGCTGTCGCGGAGAGGCGGGTATGTTCGGGGCGGACATAAAGCTTGCCAGCCTTGCCCGACACCTCGCCCAGACGGGCGCGGAACTGGCCGTGTGGCGTGGAGAAGCTGGCCATGCCGTCGGCAGTCTGTTGGACTTCTCCCGGGAAGATGTTGTTTTCACCTACGAAACTGGCGACGAAGCCATTGACCGGGTTATTGTAGATCTCGCGCGGGTCGGCGATCTGCTGGATGCGGCCCTGGGACATGACGCCGACGCGGTCGGACATGGCCAAGGCCTCGCCCTGGTCGTGAGTGATGTAGATGAAGGTCACGCCGGTGCGCTTCTGGATGGCGCGAAGCTCGGCCCGCATGTGCTGACGGAGTTTCAGGTCGAGGGCGGAAAGCGGCTCGTCCAGCAGCATGACCGAAGGCTCGACGGCCAGCGCGCGGGCGATGGCGACGCGCTGTTTCTGGCCGCCGGAAAGCTGGCTGACCATCTTGTCTGCCGCACCGGGCAGATCGACGAGTTGCAAGAGCTCTTCGGCCTTCCTGCGGCGGGCAGCCTTGTCGACGCCGCGGACTTCCAGGCCGAAACTGATGTTCTCCCAGATCGGCATAAGCGGGAACAGAGCAAGGTTCTGGAAGATCAGCGCGGTTGGACGCTGGTTCGGGCGCTGGCCTTTCATGTCCTTCGCCCCGATGCGGATCGTGCCTTCGGTCGGTTCGATGAACCCCGAGACCATGCGCAGGATCGTGGTCTTGCCGCAGCCCGATGGCCCAAGGAACGAAAAGAACTCCCCCGGTCTTATCGAGACGTTGGCGTTGTCCACCGCCCGGAAGGTGCCAAAATCGCAGCAGACGTTTTCAAGATCAATTCCCGCGCTCATGTTGCGTGGTCCCCCCGAGAGTCATTCTTTTTGTTGCAGGCTAGCAGGCAAGCCGGCCCCTGCAATGGGGTATCGCCAGTTTGCGCCGCACATTGGGTCCAGACCGACACGGGCTTGCCCAAAAAAAGGCACGCCGAGCCCCAGGGGCCCGGCGTGACGGTCTTCAATGCGACTGCGATCAGGCAGCCTTGTACTTGTCGGCATATTCCGCGCGCTTGGCGAGGAACTCGGCCGACTGGTCGGGCCACCACCACAGCTTGGACAGCGCCTCGTCGTTGAAGGTGCCGTTGTAATAGGTCGCGACGTCCGGGTTCATCAGGTCCGACGCGCCCTTGCCCACCGGATTGGACGAGAAGGCCGAAGCCCAGCCCGCTGCACCCTCGGGGGTCGAGACGTATTTGACGAACTCGTGCGCCTGTTCGACGTTGGCGGCGTTCTTCATCAGAACGAAGCCCTGGTGCCAGGCAAACGCGCCCTCGGCCGGAGCGACATAGGCATAACCGTCGTTGCGCAGGTTGAAGCCGGTCGAATCCCAGCACAGGCCCACGGTGGCGCCATTCGCGGTGAAGCCGGCGTTGGCTTCGTTTTCGCCCGACCACCACTGCACGACATTGCCCTTGGCCTTGACGGCCTCGGCCAGCGCGATGTCCCACAACTCGGTCATCGCGGCCATGTCGGAGTAGCCGTCCATCCACGGACGCGGCAACTTGCCGGTCGCATCCAGCCAGCGGCCCATCGCGGCCAGCGCCGAGTGCGGGCGCACCACGACAGAGTTTTCCGGGTTGAACAGATCACCCAACGATGCGGGCGCCGACAGCTTGGAATCGGCGGTGTTGACGACCAACGATTCCGTGCCCCAGTTCGACGGCACGTATTTCAGCATCCCACCGGGGCGCGAGCGTTCGCCAGCCGCGCCGTCGGCGAGGCCCGGCAGGTAGTTGTCCATCGCCAGCTTGGATTCGTCCCAGGCGCCGAGAAGGCCATTCGAATCCCAGGCGCCGACGCGGTCGATGGTCGGCTCGATCACGTCGATCCCGCCGGCATCCAGCGCGACCTTGCCCTCGGCGAACATGGTGTCCTGGTCGGGCAGTTCCTTGAAGTTGACCTTGATGCCCGTGGCGGCTTCGAAGGCCGGGAACACCTTTTCGGCCAAAGCCGGATAGCCGGCCCAGCCGGTGAAGTTGACTTCGCCCGATGAGGCCAAGACCTTGGACGAGATGATCGCCGGAGCGGCGAGGATGCCAGCACCTGCGGCGGATCCTTGCAGGAACCGGCGACGGCTGAAGGCGGAGGTAGAGTGTTTCACGGTTAGTCTCCCTGGTTGATGTCAGAGGCGCGGGCTGTCCCCGAGTGTTCTGGTTCTTGCGGACGCGCGCTTCCGCACTGATAGCAGCCCCGGCGTAACGGTACCTTGTCAGTCTGGAAGGATCGCCCCCTGCCGGCGAAGCTTACTCCTGCATCCGGTGTGCCTGTCAACGATGCAATGCGCGCATACAACCGAAGGTGAGTGCCGATCTGCACCCCGCCGCCTTTTGCGGCGACATCGGCCCGCAAGATGCGCCGCCTCAAGCCGAATCGCCGTTTACCTGGCTCCCACATCGGACTGCGCCACGGCGACGCTTTTCAGGACCGCATGCACCGCCAGACCCGCCTGAAGGTCGAGCGCCTGGGCCGAGCGGCGGGTGACGCGGGCCAACAGGAACTCGCCACCCAAGTCCAGCCGCACGAGCACTCCCGGCCCCTGTCCTTCGTGCAGCGCCTCGACCGTTGCGGGCAGGATGTTCAGCGCGGACAGCCCCTTGGGCCGGGTCCGCGACAGGATCACATCCTGCGCTGCAATGCGGATGCGCACCGCCCGCCCCGCCTCGCCCGCCACATGCGGCAGCCAGATCGGCCCGGCCAGCGTATCCAGGCGGGTCAGCCCATCCTCTTCCTGCGCGGCGATCCACGCCGTCAGCACCGCCCCAGCATCGCGCAAGCCGAGAAGTGGAGCGGTCGCGAGGTCCGACAGAAGGTCCGCCGCCGGACCGAAGGCCGCCACCCGGCCCGCTTCGATCACCGCAATGGACGTGGCCAGGCGCGCGACCTCGGGCAGGAAATGGCTGACATACAGAATCGGCAGGCCGGTTTCGTCCCGCAGCGCCTCGATATAGGGCAGGATCTCGGCTTTCCGTGCCTCGTCCAGCGCAGCAAGCGGTTCGTCCATCAAAAGCAGCTTTGGCCGGGACAGAAGTGCCCGCCCGATAGCAACGCGCTGTTTTTCGCCCCCGGACAGCGTGGCAGGGCGACGACCGGAAAGCCCGCCAATGCCCAGAAGATCGACGATGCGGGCCATCCCTTCGGGCCGCTGACGGCGGATGCGCGCGGCGTAGGTCAGATTCTGTTCCACTGTCAGATGCGGAAAAAGTCGCGCGTCCTGAAAGACATAGCCGACCTCCCGCCTGTGCGGGGGCAGGTCGTGCAGCGCCACCCCGTCCAGCACAATCCGCGCCTGATCGGGCCGAAGCAGGCCCGCCACCGCATTGACGATGCTGGTCTTGCCCGAGCCCGAGCGCCCGAAAAGACAGGTCAGCCCACCCGGCAGGGTAAGGTCGACTTCCAGCCGAAAGTCGGGAAAGGCGTGCGAAAGGCCGATCTCCAGCGTCATCGTCCGGCGATCCTTCGTGCCACCCGGCGCGCCAGCCATTCGGACAGCGCCAGCGCCAGCATCGCCACCGCGACCGAGATCAGCACCAGTTGCAGCGCGGCCCCGTCGCCTCCCGGCACCTGAAGGAAGCTGTAGATTGCGGTGGGCAGCGTTTGCGTTTCGCCGGGAATATTGGCGACGAAGGTGATCGTCGCGCCGAATTCGCCCATCGCCTTGGCGAAGGCGAGAACGACGCCCGCGATGATTCCGGGCAGGATCAAGGGCAGGGTCACCGTGGCAAAGACCGCCAGTCGCGACGCGCCCAGCGTCGAGGCCGCTTCTTCCAGTTTTGGGTCCACCGCCTCGATCGCCAGCCGGATCGCGCGGACCAGAAGCGGGAAGGCCATGACGCCTGCTGCAAGCGCGGCCCCGGTCCAGCGAAAGGCCAAGGTGACGCCGAACCAGTCCCACAGTACAGCCCCGACCCAGCCTTGCCGCCCGAATGTCAGAAGAAGCAGGTATCCGGTGACAACCGGCGGCAAGATCAGTGGCAGGTGGACCAGGCCGTTCAAAAGACCGTGCCCGGGAAAGCGCCCGCGGGCCAGCGCATAGGCAACCAGCACACCCAGCGGCAGGCTGACCAGCACCGCCACCAACGAGACTTTCAGGGACAGGGCCAGCGCCGTCGCAGCCTCGGGGGTCAGCCAGTGGCTCACAGGGGCTGGAACCCATTGGCGCGGAAGATCGCATCGGCGGCCGGGGTTTCCAGATAACCGAGGAAGGCCGCCGCTTCGGGTGGCGCACCCAGGGTCAGCGCGGCGGAATAGCGGATCGGCCGGTGGCTTGTCTCGGGAAAGGTTCCGAGGACCGTGACCTCCGGCGCTGCAATCGCATCCGAGGCGTAGACGATGCCCAGAGGAGCCTCGCCCAGTTCGACCAACCGCAGCGCAGAGCGGACGTTGTCGGATTGCACGACCTGGTTTTGCACACTGACCCACAGCCCCAGGCTTTCCAGTGCCTCCTTGCCGTACTGACCCGCAGGAACCGAAGTGACCAGCGCCATCGAGAGCCGCCCCCCGTCAAGCAGCGCCGTGAGGTCAAGGGTGGCGTCCATTTGCTGCGGGCCAAGTTCGGCATGGGCAATCAGGATCAGGCTGTTGCCCAAGAGAACGCGGCGGCTGTCAGGCTGGATCACGTCGGCACGCTGCAACTCATCCATCCATTCCGGCGCGGCCGAGAGGAACAGGTCGGCCGGCGCGCCCTGCAGGATCTGTTGCGCCATCGACGCGCTGCCGCCGTAGGACAGGCTGACGCTGTGGCCGGTCTGGGCTTGCCAGTCGATGGCAATCTCATCCAGTGCCGTCTTCAACGAGGCTGCGGCGAAGACAGTGACGTCGGCGGCCATGGCGGGGTTGGCCAGTGTGGACAGGATCAGGACAAGACGCAGCATGGCGGCTCCATATGTTCAGGCGAACATATCGCAGGGCGCGCAGGGCTTGGGCAAGCGTTATTTCCCGTCTGACATATCCCCCAGCAGCGCCGCGATGCGCGCGACATCAGGCGCGGCTGCGGCTTCCACGGCGTCGATCATCGTGCGGTAGGCGGCCAGCACCTCTTGCCCCTCGGCGGTCAGCCGAGCGCCACCGCCGCCGGTGCCGCCCCGCGCAGAAACCACCAGGGGCGCGCGGAAGGCGGCGTTCATCTCCTCGACCAGCGCCCAGGCGCGCCTGTAGCTCATCCCCATTGCCCGGCCCGCAGCGGCGATGGACCCGGTTTCACAGATTCGCACCAAAAGCTCGCCCTTTCCCGGTCCGAAAACCAGCCGGTCGCCGAAAAGCAGTCGCAGACGCAGGATGACGGGGTCGGACATGCGACCCAGCATTGCGGTCGGATGCCGGGCTGGCAAGACGATCCGCAGATTTCCATTGATTTTAGCTTCCGAAATGTTTCGGATAGCGACCAAAGGGGTTTGAGCCATGGCGACGCTGAAGGATATCGCGCGGGCGCTTGATCTGTCGATCACCCAGGTCAGCCGGGCGCTGAACGACCATTCGGACGTGAACGAGGAAACGCGGCTTCGGGTCAAAGCCACGGCGCGGGCGATGAACTATCACCCCAATGCCTCGGCCCGGAAGCTGGTCTCCGGGCGGTCGGGGATGGTGGGTCTGGTGGTGCCACAGTACCGCAACATTGGCCAGGACCGCCTCTTCATGGAGGTGGTTGCCGGTCTGTCCACCCAGTTTTCGGGACGTGGGATGCAGTTCGTGCTGCACATGATGGCCGAGCACGAGAATGCGCTGCCGGTCTACCAAAAGTTGATCGGCACGGCGATGCTGGACGGGTTCGTGCTGATCGACCCGATGGAACAGGACCTGAGGATCGACTTCCTCCGGCAGGCGGGGGTCTCGTTCGTGGTGCATGGCCGCAGCGGCAAGACCGTCGACTATCCGTATTTTGACATTGAAAATGAGCAGCTTGCTTATGATCTGACAGCGCACCTGACCCAGCGCGGCCACCGGCGGATCGCCTTTCTGAACGGGCGGGCCGACAAATCCTACGTGACGGTCCGAAAACGGGGCTACACCCGTGCGTTGCGCGACGGCGGGGCCGATGTCCTGCCGCACCTGCATCTGAACGGCGAGATGGACGAAGCGCACGGGCTGACCGACACGATAAGGCTCTTTTCGGGTGAAGCGGTGCGCCCCACGGCAATCGTCTGTGGCAACGTCCGGCTGGCACGCGGGGTGTATCAGGGATTGGCGGCGCTGGGGCTGTCGGTGCCGGGCGATGTCTCGGTCGTCGCGCATGACGACGAACTTCCTGCACTTCGCGCCTCTGCCTTCTTTCCCTCGTTGACGGTGACGAAATCGCCCCTCCGCGACAGTTGGGAACCTTTGGCCGACTGCCTTGCGGGCGCGATCGAAGGCAAGCCGCTTGGAACGCTCCAACGCGTCGGCAGCTACAGTTTCATCGAGCGCAACTCCGTGGCCACCCTCTGACCTGCGGCGCGTCATTCGAATCGTTGACCGAAAGCGCTTTGGAGATTATGTTTTCCGAAACGTTTCGGGCAGTCCGGACGTTTTTGCCACTGTGAGACGGCACGCCACACCGGCGGCCTTTGGGAGGAAACCAAATGACCATATTGAAAGGCCGCGCACTCCGCGCGACCGCAACTGCGGCCATGCTTGCCGTTTTCGGCGTTCCGGTCGCGGCTGAAGAGCTGTTCTATGTCTCGGGTGCGGTCGGCAACGCGGTCGAGGACTTCAAGAACATCGTCAAGCCCTGGGAAGAAGCCACGGGCAATACCGTCACGATGGTGCCGATGCCTGCATCGACCACCGACCAGTTCGGCCAGTATCGCCTGTGGCTCGCCGCTGGTGCGACCGACATCGACCTCTACCAGACCGACGTGATCTGGGCGCCGCAGCTGGCCGACCACTTCGTTGACCTGACCGAGGCCGCCAAGGACCTGGCGCCGACCCACTTCCCGTCGATCATCGAATCGCAGACCGTGAACGGCAAACTCGTCGCACTGCCGATCTTCACCGACGCGCCCGCCCTGTATTACCGGACCGACCTTCTGGAAAAGTACGGCAAGACCCCGCCGAAGACCTGGGCCGAGCTGACCGAAACCGCCAAGTTCATCCAGGATGCCGAGCGGGCCGAGGGCAAGGCCGATCTCTGGGGCTTCGTCTGGCAGGGCAACGCCTATGAGGGCCTGACCTGCAATGCGCTGGAGTGGGTCAAGTCCTTCGGCGGTGGTCAGATCGTCGAGCCGGATGGCACGATCTCGATCAACAACCCGAACGCGGTTGCCGCGCTGGAAACCGTCAAGGGCTGGGTCGGCACCATCAGCCCGGATGGCGTTCTCGCCTACCAGGAAGAAGAAGCCCGTGGCGTCTGGCAGACCGGAAATGCCGTCTTCATGCGCAACTGGCCCTATGCCTACGGCCTGGGCAATGGCGACGACTCGGCGGTCAAGGGGCTTTTCGCCGTGACCACCCTGCCGGTCGGCAAGGAAGGCGACACCTCTGCCGCCACGCTGGGTGGCTGGAACGTCGCTGTGTCCAAGTACTCGACCAAGCAGGAAGCCGCGATCAGCCTGGCCATGTATCTGGCTGGCCCCGAGGCGCAGAAGCAGCGCGCGATTATCGCATCGAACCTGCCGACCATCATCTCGCTTTACGATGATGCCGACATCGCGGCCGCGCAGCCGATCATCCCGATGTGGAAGGACGTGTTCCTGAACGCCGTTCCGCGTCCCTCGGCCCCGACCCTTGGCAAGTACAACGAGGTTTCGGCCAAGTTCTGGTCGGCCGTGCACAGCACCCTGTCGGGTGAAGGCACCGCTGCCGAGAACCTGGAACTTCTCGAAGTCGAACTGACGGACCTCAAGGGGTCGGGCTGGTAAGTCCTCCCGGACCTGACTGACCCCAGGGCGGGCGGCTTTCTTCACGGTAAGCCGCCCGCTTTTTGCGAACCGGGTCTCGGAGGGGGACCCGGACAAGGGGAGGGAATCATGGCAACAAATGACGGGGGGCTCAGCCTCTCGCAGCAACGGCAACGCGCGGCCTTCTGGTTCCTTGCGCCGATGCTCGCTGCTCTGTTCTTCGTGGCCGCCTGGCCGCTTCTGCGCACCATCTACTTCTCGTTGACCGACACGCTGCTGTCCGACCTTTACGGCGGCGAGTGGATCGGTTTCGACAACTACCTGTCGATCCGCACACTGGAGAGCGGGCGCGTGATCTACCGCGGAACGCTGGTCGATCCGGCCTGGTGGAACGCGGTCTGGAACACAGTGCGCTTTGCCTTCGTCTCGGTCTTCTTCGAGACGATCCTGGGCCTGATCGTCGCCCTTGTCCTGAACGCCGAATTCAAGGGCCGCGGCTTCGTGCGCGCGGCCATCCTGATCCCCTGGGCCATCCCCACCATCGTCAGTGCGAAGATGTGGGCCTGGATGCTGAACGACCAGTTCGGGATCATCAATGACATCATGCTGAGCCTGGGCCTGATCGACCAGAAGATCGCCTGGACCGCCTCGGTCGATACCGCGATGTATGCCGTGCTGATGGTGGACATCTGGAAAACCACGCCCTTCATGGCGCTTCTGATCCTGGCGGGCCTGCAGATGGTCCCCCGCGACATCTATGAGGCAGCGAAACTGGACGGGGTGAACCCGGTCAAGGTGTTCTTCAAGATCACCCTGCCGCTGATCCGCCCCGCCCTGGCCGTCGCGATCATCTTCCGGATGCTGGACGCGCTGCGGATCTTCGATCTTGTCTACGTGCTGACCCCCAACTCGGCGGCGACCAAGACCATGTCGGTGATCAGCCGCGAGAACATGATCGACTTCGACAAGTTCGCCTATGGGGCGGCGCAGTCCACGCTGCTGTTCGCGATCATCGCCATCTTCGTCAGCCTTTATATCTGGCTGGGCAAGGTTGACCTTTCCGGGGAGGGCCAGAAATGACCGCGCAGAAACTGCTGACCAACATCGCCTTCTACGCGCTTGTCGTGGTGATCGTCGTCTTCTCGGTCTTCCCGTTCTACTACGCGATCGTCACGTCCTTCTCGACCGGGACGGATCTTTTTCGAATCAACTACTGGCCCAAGTCCTTCGACTGGGGGAACTACGAATCCGTCCTGGGCGGCCGCAACTTCGTGCGGTCGATCTGGAACTCGGTCTTCATCGCGACGACCACCGTGGTCTTCGCGCTGTTCCTTGCGGTCACCGCCTCCTACGCCCTGGCGCGCGTGCGGTTCCGGGGCCGCGGGCTTCTCTTGATGATGATCCTCGCGGTGTCGATGTTCCCGCAGATTGCCGTCCTGGCGGGCCTCTTTGAACTCGTCCGCTTCCTTGGCATCTTCAACACGCCCTACGCGATGATCATGTCTTACGTGATCTTCACG
>JANOCQ010000071.1:0-18433 GCA_031412255.1 Paracoccaceae bacterium
GGCTGCCCTCGGCTCGCCCCTCAGGGCCGACGAGAGCATGGACAGCGGAGCTTACCTTGCCGCCCGCATCGCCGAGTCCGAGAATGACTTCCGTGCCGCCGCCACCTGGTACAGCAAGGCAATCATCGCGGACTCCGGCAATCCGCAGTTACTGGACGGTGCGATCCTGTCCGAAATCGGCATCGGCGATTTCACCCTTGCGATCCAAGCCGCGACCCTCCGCAAGGCGATCGAAGGCGAGCCCAGCCAACTGGCCGAGATGGCGCTCTTGGCCGACGAGGCCAAGCGCGAAGATTACGCTGCCATCCTTTCCGCGTCAGAGGCCGGACGCGATGTGGGCGATCTCACCAACATGCTTGTGACGGCTTGGGCCAAGGTCGGCGAAGGCAAGATGTCCGAAGCTGTCGAAGCCTTCGATGCCGTGACGAAGAACAAGGGCTTTGAAGCCTTTGGTTACTACCACAAGGCTCTGGCTCTGGCCTCGGTCGGCGATTTCGAGGGTGCGGATGCGATCCTGTCCGGTCGCGCCGCAGGGCCGATCTATGTCATGCGTCGCGGCGTTTTCGCCCATGCCCAGATCCTCAGCCAGCTGGAACGCAACGCCGACGCCTTGGCCCTTCTTGAACGATCCTTCGGAGCGGCCCCGGATCCCATGGTCGATGACCTGCGCAAGCGTCTCAAGGCAGGCGAGCCAATTCCCTTCGACACGGTCGCCTCGGCCCGCGATGGCATTGCCGAGGTCTTGTTCTCCATCTCTACCGCGCTGAACGGCGAAGCGGACCCGGTCTATACGCTTCTGCATCTTCGCATCGCGGGTTATCTGCGTCCCGACCATACGGATGCGCTGCTCCTTACGGCAGACGTACTTCAGGAATTGGGCCAGCACCAACTTGCCGCAGAGGCCTATTCCGCATTTTCGCCTGACAATCCAGCCTTCGTCACCGCCGAAATCGGCCGGGCCGGGTCACTGAAATCCCAAGGCCGCGCCGATGCTGCAATCGAGGCGCTGCAGGCCCTGGCGCGCAGCAACGGCAACATCCAGCGCGTCCACTTCGCCTTGGGCGACCTTTTGCGCAGCGAAGAACGCTTCGACGAGGCCGAAGTCGCCTATACGGCCGCCATCGACCTTGCATCCGAAGCCAAGGCTCAGGATTGGGTGCTCTATTTCTACCGTGGCATCTGCCACGAGCAATCGAAGGACTGGGCGCCGGCCGAGGCCGACTTCCGCAAGGCGCTTGGACTGAATGGCGTCCAGCCGCAGGTCCTGAACTACCTCGGCTATGGCCTTGTCGATCGCGGTGAAAAGCTGGACGAGGCACTGGGCATGATCGAGAAGGCCGTCGCCGCCGATCCCGACCAGGGCTACATCATCGACAGCCTGGCCTGGGCCTATTTCAAGCTCGGCCGCTATGCCGATGCGCTGGTGCCAATGGAAAAGGCCTCGCTGCTTGAACCTGTCGATCCCGTCGTGACCGACCATCTTGGCGATGTCTACTGGATGAACGACCGCCAACTCGAAGCTCGATTCCAATGGCGCCGTGCACTTTCGTTCGAGCCCACCGAAACGGACAAGGCGCGCATCCTGCGCAAGCTGGAAATCGGGCTTGATGACGTGATGGCGGAAGAGGGCATCGCACCGGCCTCGGTCAAGGCTGCCGAGAATGGCAACTGAAGCGGTCAGCGAAGCTGCACCTGCCAAGCTGAACCTCTGCCTGCATGTGACGGGCCGACGCGCCAATGGCTATCATCTGCTCGACAGTCTGGTCGTGTTTGCCGATGTGGCCGACCGCGTTTTTGCCTCTCACGCCCGCGGTCTGACGCTGGTCGTCGCCGGGCCGGAAGGGGCGGGCCTTCAGGCTGAAGCTGATAACCTCGTCCTGCGTGCTGCCCGGGCGATGGGTGTCCATGACGCGGCGCTGGTTCTGGACAAGCACTTGCCGGTGGCCTCGGGCATCGGCGGTGGCTCGGCGGATGCGGCGGCCACTCTGCGGGCCGTGCAGCGGCTGACCGGACATGCGATGCCTTCGGGGCATGATATCCTGCGTCTGGGGGCTGACGTGCCGGTCTGCCTTGCGGGTCGCCCGGCCCGGATGACCGGGATCGGCGAGCATGTGGCGCGGCTGCCGCCCCTGCCGAAGCTTGCCGTCGTCCTGGTGAACCCGCGCCTGCCGGTGCCGACGCCGCAGGTCTTTGCGGCGCTGACCTCGCGCGAGAACCGGGGCCTGCCCGACCTGCCCGCCGCGGCGCTTGTCACGGCACAGACCTTCTGTGCCTGGCTTCGGGACCACAGCCGCAACGACCTTGTGCCCCCAGCCCGTGAGGTCGCCCCGATCCTCGGGGATGTCCAGATCGCGCTGGACGAGACACCCGGCTGTCTTCTGGCCCGGATGTCCGGCTCTGGAGGAACCCACTTCGGCCTCTTTGCCTCGCTCCCCGAGGCCGAAATCGCTGCTCGTGATCTTCGCAACCGCCACCCGTTCTGGTGGATCGAACCCGGCCGGATTCTGTCCTGACGACGGGTGGGTGGGCAGATTGCCCACCCTGCACCTGGATCTCGCCGTCGGTTCCGGCGCAGCCGACATCGGGTTAACACATCCTGAATGTCCACAGGCAAGTCCTTGAAATCGTTGGGCGCAAAATCCTGCCCACGCGTGGGCACCGCTGTCAGAAATAGCTCCTGACCAGCGCCCCCGAAATCAGCGCCCAGCCGTCGGCGACGACGAAGAAGATCAGCTTGAACGGCAGCGAGACGACGGCAGGCGGGACCATCATCATCCCCATCGACATCAGGATCGCCGCGACGACGAGGTCGATGATCAGGAAGGGCAGGAAGATCATGAACCCGATCTCGAAGGCCCGCTGGATCTCCGACAGCAGGAAGGACGGAACCAGCAACGACAGCGGAGCTTCGGTGGGCGTGATCGGGTTCGTCGACCGGAGGTCCTGCAGCGTCTGCAGTGTCTCCGGATCAACCCGCGCCGACATGAAGACCCGAAACGGCGCGATGGCGGCCTGGAGGCCGGGCCCCACTTCCAGCGTCCCGTTCGTCATCGGCTCGATTCCATTGACCCAGGCCACGGTGAAGACCGGGTCCATCACGAACCAGGTCAGGAACAACGCCAGACTGATGATCAGCATGTTCGGCGGAGCCTGTTGCAGCCCCAAAGCCTGGCGGAGGATTGACAGCACCGTCACGATGAACGGAAAGCAGGTGACCATCACCGCCAACCCCGGCACGATCGACAGGACCGTAATCAGAAGCAGCAGCTGTACCGACCGCAGGGAAAGCGACTGCCCATCGCCACCGAAGTCCAGAGTCATTTCCTGCGCAAGCGCAGGGCCCGTCAGCAAGACCAGTGCCAGGGTCAAGGCAAGTGCAAGCCTCACAGCCCGCCTCGCAGGTTGGCAACTTCCGTCAGCCGGACGGCAAGCTGACCGGCGTTTTCCCCCTCAAGTTCGGTCAGTTCCCCGCGCGCGATCAGGCGGTCGCCTACGTAAAGCTCGACCGGGTCATCGACCCTGCGGTCAAGCTGCAGGACCGCGTCCTTCGAAAGCCGCAGAAGGTCGCGCACCAGCGGCCGCGCCCGACCAACCGAGATCGTGACCTCGATGGGGACCTGTGAGAACGGATTGGTATCGGCAAGGTCTTCCATGGGGTGTCCTCAGCTGTTGAGGTTGAAGAAAGCGCGAACGGCGATGGCGATGTCAGTGGTTACCTGAGCAAGATCGACCTTGGTCTCTGAAGACCCGAAACGGATGTAGACCTGTCCGTCAGGCATCGTCGGTTCCTCTTCGATCACCATTGGCAACCCGGTTGCCTGGGTCAGGAGGTCCTCGATCTGACCCCGGACGGCGGGATTCAGGACCAAAGTCAGCGGCAAGTCCGCCAGTTCCTCGGCCATCGGCATGACGGCCTCCAGAACTGTCGGGGCCAGGGATTCGCGGGCCACCTCGGGAAGAAGCCGGTTTACCATTTCAAGGATCAGAGGCTTGATCGACAGCAAGACATGACTGCGGGCATCCTGGAAGGTGAAGGCAAGGCTTTGCAGGTTCCGCGCAAGATCGGCCCGGATGCGGCCCTGGTCGCCCTGCTGAGCAGCCACCGCGTCGTCCCAGCCGGCCGAATAGCCCTGCTCCAACGAGGCGACCTTCGCCTCCTCGACGGCCGACGCCTCGACCAACGGCTGCATCGAACCGTCAGCCGCAGGTGCAGTGTCGAAAACCTCGAGACGCAGTGCCGGCATCAAGCGTGCTCCTCTTCATTTTCCATCCAGCCGCGCAGGATCTCGATCGACTCTGTCTGACGTTGCTCGATGAGACGGCGAAGCCGAGTGGCCGGATCCTCCTCGGGTTCCTGGCCCTCGGTCCGGTCGGCGCGGCTGCTGGCGAAAGAGCCATAATCAAAGCCATCGTCCACCTCTCCATTCAGCGCGATACCGCCGGATCCCATCGCGGGCGGAAGTGCAAGTTGGGATTCGGGTGCCGGCAATGCGGACCGACTGGCCGAAGTCAGGACGGGGCGGATCACGAAAAGTCCAAGGACCAGCGCCACCAGTGCAAGCACCGCCGTCTGAATCATGGACATCACGTCGATCTGCCCCAGGGGAGGAAGCAGGCTGGCCGTCGCCTCGGTCCCTTCAGGCAGTGGCAACTCTTGGAATTGCAGGGATTTCAAGGTGAGAACATCGCCGCGCGCCGCATCCAGTCCGACGGCGGAGGCCACAAGTTCAGCCAAGGCCGCAAGCTCTTCCTCGCTCCGGGGTGCCCAAGTCCGAGTTCCGTCTTCTGCGACCGACGCCACGCCATCAACCATCACGGCCACAGTCATGCGCCGCACCCCTCCAGGGTTTCGCAAGACTTCGCGCTGGGTTTCGGAAACCTCGTAATTCACCCGCTCACGGGTTTCGGAGTTTTGGCTGCGACCCTGGCCCCCGGCTTCGGCATCGCCCTCGGGCAAATTCGAGGCTACCGTCACCTCTCCACCCGGCTGCGTGCTTGACCCGTTGCGCTCTTCGGTTTCAGACGAAATCGCGACCCGACCTTGCGGATCGAATTTGCGTTCGGTGATCGACTCGCGCTCGGACACAAGGTCGATCGAGACTTCGACGACCGCCTTGCCTGCACCCACGCGGGCGGCAAGTAGGCGCTCGACACTGCCCTTGACCACCGCGGCTCGCTCGGCGGCATCGCCCGCTTCGAAACCCTCGGTCTCCTGGCCGCCGATCAATCCGGCCACGGTGTCAATGATCTGCACGGAATCGGGCACCATCCCGGCAACTGCACTGGCGACCAGATGCCGGATGGCCCGGGCTTGCGCCTCGCTCAGGCTGCCCGAAACAGTGGTCAACGTCACCGAGGCCGTCGCTTGCGATTCGGGTTGGAAGGCACGGGTCGGAGCGCTGGCAATATGAACGCGGGCCGCCCTGACCTCGGGCATGGCAAGCAGCGTCCGCGCGATCTCGCCTTCCTTTGCGCGCCAGTAGGCTGCGTCAAACATCTGTGAGGTGGTGCCGAAGCCCGAAAGCGAATCAAGGAGCTCATAGCCGCCACCACCCGCAGCGGGCAAACCCTCGGACGCAAGCGCCATGCGGAGGGAGTCGCGCTGCGCGACGTCGACCAGAATCGAGTTTCCCTGGATCTCGTAGGCCACACCACGCTGGTCCAGCGCGGCCACGACGTCACCGGCCGCCCCAGGCTCCAACCCTGCGTAAAGCAAGCCCATTTCCGGATTTCCCGCCATCCGGCTCAGCGCAAGGACGGCCGCAAACATGGCAACCGTGGCCGCCACGATAATGACGCGGCGGCGCAGATCCAGTTTGGTCCAGATGTCGATCACGTTCTGCAAGACGATTCTCCGGCTCCGGCGGTTCTGCCGAGCGCCAAGCTTTCGCCGGTCGGGCTTAACAATCAGTTAGTGACCTTTGGCTTATGGTCGCCATGTGGAAACGGAGCATGAACATGGCAATCGCAGCAGCTGCAGTGGATGAGCCCCCCAAGAAGCGGTCGAAAAAGCCCTTTCTCATCGGCGTGGTTCTGGCTGGAGTGTTGGGCGGCGGAGGGTTCTACGCCACGTTTTCCGGCTTGATCCTTGGTGGCCATGAGGACAAGCCCGAAGACGAACATGTCCCCGGGCCACTCACCGGTATTGCCTTTGTACCGCTGGAAACCATCGTCATTTCGCTGGGTCCAGATTCGGGAAGCGAGCACTTGCGCTTCACCGCGCAGCTTGAAGTCGTCGACACCGCAGCGGCGGACGTTACCACGCTGGCGCCGCGAATTCTGGATGTGGTGAACAGCTACCTGCGTGCCATTGACACCGCGTCCATCGAAGACCCGCACGCCATGGCGCGGCTGCGAGCACAGATGCTGCGCCGGATACAGGTCGTCACGGGCGACGGTCGGGTGCGCGACCTTCTGATTACCGAATTCGTGCTGAACTAGGACAAGACCCATGGATATGATCGCCGATATCCTTCTGATGGCAGGCTCATTCGGGGCCGCGATCTACTGCTATGTGCTCTCCACGCGGCTGAAGAAGTTCACTACGCTGGAAACCGGAATGGGCGGTGCAATTGCCGTGCTTTCGGCCCAGGTCGACGACATGACCTTGGCCTTGGAAAAGGCGCGCGGCGCCGCCAACGGCTCTGCCGAAAGCCTCGAAGCGCTGACTGCACGCGGCGAGGCGGTGGCGCGCAAATTGGAGCTCCTGGTAGCCTCGCTGCATGATCTGCCTGACCCGAAGGCACCGCCGCCTGCACAGGCAGACGACCAGCGCGAGGAGGATCGCCGGCTGCGCTTTGTCCGTCGTCGGTCGCCGCGTGATACGCTGGAGGCAGCAGAATGAGCCGCCGCCGCCGCGCCGGCCATGGGGCGCTTTTCATCGTCGCCATGTTGTTCGCCTCGTCAGGCGCCCTTCGGCTTGGCTCAGGCATTGGGGCGGCGCTGGCGAAGTCCGACCAGGAAGAGGTGGTAGAAGGATCGCCTGCCACCACCTGTGAAATGCCAACCGCACTTTCCGCGGCGCTTTCATTGCGCGAAGAGCGAGTCGCGACGCGTGAAGCTGCCTTGAAAGACCGCCTTGCCGCCCTGGCCCTTGCCGATGCGGCGATCACCCAGCGACTTGAGGAGATGAAGGCAGTCGAGGAGCAGCTTAAGGCAACGCTGGCAATAGCGGACGGAGCGGCAGAAGAGGACCTTGCCCGGCTGACTGCTGTATATCAGGCGATGAAGCCGAAGGACGCGGCTGCGCTTTTCGAAACCATGTCTCCCGAGTTCGCGGCTGGCTTCCTGGGCCGGATGCCCCCCGAATCTGCAGCAGCGATCCTGTCGGGGATGTCTGCCGAAGCCGCTTATGGTGTGAGCGTCATCGTCGCAGGCCGCAATGCTGAGGTTCCCAAGGATTGACGGTCAGAGAGTCTTAACTCCCGTACCCGATACTACCCTGGATAAGTGTCACAGGATCTCATCATGCTCGGCTTCATCGGCATCGCCGTCATTCTCATCATGGTCTTCGGTGGCTACGTATTGGCCGGGGGCAAGATGGGCATCATCCTGAAGGCACTCCCCTTCGAGATGATCATGATCGGGGGGGCCGCAGTGGGTGCCTTCCTGATCTCGAATGACATGGCGGCGGTGAAACATACGCTGAAAGACGTTGGAAAGGTCTTCAAGGGACCGAAATGGAAGACCGAAGATTACCGGGATCTCTTGTGTCTGCTGTTCGAACTGATCCGCTTGGCCCGCGCCAACCCCGTCGCACTGGAAGAGCACGTCGAGTCGCCTGAAACGTCGGCGATCTTCAGCAAGTATCCTCGGGTCCAGCACGACCATGAAGCGATGGACATCATCTGCGACACACTGCGCGCAGCCTTGATGAACTATGACGACCCGCACCAGGTCGAGGAGGTGCTGGACAAGCGTATGGAAGCAACGCTGCACCATGCGATGCACTCAAGTCACGCCCTTCAGACGATGGCGGATGGTCTTCCGGCACTCGGGATTGTTGCGGCTGTCCTGGGCGTGATCAAGACCATGGGTTCGATCGACCAACCCCCGGAGGTTCTGGGCAAGATGATTGGCGGCGCCCTGGTCGGCACGTTCCTTGGCGTGTTCTTGGCCTATGGGTTAATGGGACCATTTGCGGCGCGCGTTAAGACCGTGGTCGAAGAGGACATCCATTTCTACCAGCTCATCCGCGAGGTGCTTGTTGCAAATCTGCACCGCCATCCGGCCAATATCTGCATCGAGGTCGGCCGACAGAACACGCCGCACCACCTTCGGCCAGGTTTCAGCGACCTGGAGGAGGCGATGCGCAACCTGAAGCAGGAAGCCGCATGATCCGCGCGCTGCTGGTGCTGCTCGCCTTTGCCACGCCGCTCTGCGCCGAGACTGTTCGGGTCATCTCCGGGGAACATTCCGACTTCACCCGCCTGGTGATCGAACTGCCAGAGGCCGCTGACTGGTCCGTCGGCCGCACTTCTGATGGCTATGCATTTTCCACGAAATCGGAGCGGCAGCCAGACTTTGATCTGTCCAGCGTCTGGCAGAGAATTCCGCGCAGCCGCCTGGCTACACTGGAAGCCGATCCTGCGACCGGAACACTGCTCCTTGGCCTGGGATGCGATTGCCATGTCTTTCCGTTCGAGTATTCGCCCGGAATAATCGTACTCGACATAAAGGCGGGGCCGGCGCCCGCTGGCTCTGCGTTCGAGGCCGCCATAAGTGAACCGGTCGAGCAGGCTGCCGCCGACACCGACGCCTATAACTGGCTGTCCGCGATCAAGCCCGATGAGCTGCAACATATCACTCGACTGCCGCTTGCGCTGGATACGGGAGCGATCTCGCTGGCACCGCTTCGTGACGAGCTCTTGGAGCAGATTGCGAAGGGAGCGGCCGACGGGGTCGTCGACATGGAGCTTCCTGGAAAGATTCCAGAGCCGCGCAACTCCACGCACGCGGTTCTTCCGTGGTCCAACATTCGGATTGGCGAACAAACCGGAGTGTCGATCACGAACCCCGGCGCCCTTATTGCGGACAGTGGCACAAAACCCGGCTGTGCACCGGCAGGGCTTCTTGACCTTGCCGCATGGGGGGACGGTCACCTGCCGCACGACCTGCTGGCGGACTCGCGGATCGGACTTTACGGAGAATTCGATACTCCGGACGAAGACGCCGTCCTACGCTCGGTGCGCCAACTGCTGTACCTCGGCTTCGGTGTCGAGGCTCTGCAGACAGCAAACCTTCTGGGCCCGGAAGCCACCAACAAGGCGTTTCCTCTCTATCGGTCGATGGCACGCATCCTGGATGGGGAAGGTGATGTGCAGACGCCCTTCGCCAAGATGCTGGAGTGCGACGGCCCGGCCGCGCTTTGGGCCGCACTGGCGCACGACCGGTTTCCACCTGGTCCAACGATAAATCGGGACGCCATTCTGCAGGGCTATCAAGCCCTTCCGCCGCATTTGAGGCGGCACCTTGGCCCCGGGCTGGCCGAGAAATTTCTCGCCCGCGACGACGGGGATGCAGCCCGCATGATCCGCGACATCATGGAACGTTCCCCCGACGTCGACCCTGGCAGCATCGCCTTGCTGGACGCAAAGTCCGAGCTTCACGAGGGTGACGCTGAGGCAGCCCAGACACATGCCGAGTCCGCGGTTGCGCTGGATGGCGACGACGCGGAAAGCCTTGTGGCTTTGGTGGAGGCGCACTTTCGCAAGCTTGAGCCCATGACGCCCGACACTGCCGAGGCCCTGCTCTCTTTGCAAAGAGAGACCGGAAGCTCCAGCCTCGGACCGGAAGTTGCGCGATCACTCGTGCTTGCCTTGGCGCTTTCCGGCCAGACGGAAGCTGCCTTTGCTCAAGACGGTGCGACAGAGGTGCTTGCTGACCTTTGGCAGGTGGTCAACGCACGTGCGCCAGATGACGACTTTCTGATGCGGGCTGTCTTGCCCGCAAGGTCGCCGACGCCGGACGTCGCGAGTGACGTGCGGCAGGCTGTTGCCAACCGCCTGCTTTTGCTCGGCTTCCCGGATGCCGCGTTGACATGGCTGGGGCCAATCTCGGCAGTTGATGCACAACAGATGCGACTGATGGCTGCAACCGCAGAACTTGGCCGCGGCGATGCGCGGGAA
Organism: Paracoccaceae bacterium; assembly: GCA_031412255.1. GTDB lineage: Bacteria > Pseudomonadota > Alphaproteobacteria > Rhodobacterales > Rhodobacteraceae > Tabrizicola. The sequence continues at coordinate 10,128 of JANOCQ010000071.1, forward strand.
GCCTTGAGCTTGCTGTCCGGCCTTGAGGGCACCGATGCCATAGCGTTGCGCGGCCAGGCCCTGCTCCAACTCGGCGACCTTCCAGCTGCAAGAACGGCTTTTGCCGATGCAGGCAATGTCGACGGCGCAGTTCGCACCGAACTCTGGCAAGGCAATTGGGACAGCCTCGATGCGGCGGCTTCGGACACCTGGCGATTGGCGGCTGACTCCGCCCAGCCGCAGGCCCCCGACGCCGAGGGATTGCTTGGTCGCGGCAAAAAGACGACCGAAGCGAGCCTGCTGTCACGCGATGCAATCGAGGCCCTGCTGGCCGGAGTGCCCTCTCCCACTGCCGACTGAAGCCGGTAACCGGTCGGAAAGATTCGCCCGCTAGTCTGGCGGTCGACCCGCGGAAGAATACGTGGGGTGGAGCAAAGTATGCCCGGCAGGACCATTCGACTGATCACCTACTCCACAGCCGCCGTCATCCTGTCGCTGGCCACCGCGCATGGTAAGGGGGACCCGGCGGATCTGTGCCTGCAGGCAGCCTTGGACGCCGCAAAGCGGACCGGAGTACCCTACGACGTGCTGCGTGCCGTCGCGATCGTGGAGACCGGCCGCAACGGTCGGCCCTGGCCCTGGACGGTGAACTTTGGTGGCGACGGCCAGTGGTTCGACACCCTGACCGAGGCCGAAGCGAGCGTCGCACAAACCGTGTACCAAGGCGCGACCAATGTGGACCTCGGGTGCTTTCAGTTGAATTATCGGTGGCATGCCGACGGCTTTGCCTCGATCGGCGACATGTTGGACCCCGCGAAGAATGCCACCTACGCGGCCGAATTCCTGTCCGAACACTTTGCCCAGACGGGCGACTGGGCGCTGGCGGCAGCGGCCTATCATTCGGGAACGCCCGAATATGCTAGGGCCTACCAGACCAAGTTCGAAGTGGCCTACGCCAGTCTGTCTGACGACCTGCCGCCAATTGCCCCCGCTGATCTTCTCCAGCCTGAGCGCGAGAATCGCTTCCCGCTTCTAGTGGCCGGATACACGGGCATTCGTGGCTCGCTGGTTCCCGCCGGCGCGGGTGGCAGACCGTTGATCGGGGGTCCGTGACATGCTGAGAGGAATAACGGCCGCAGTCTTCCGTCCCACCATCCTGCTGGCCATCGGACTCATGGCCGTGATCGTCATGATGATCTTGCCAGTCCCGGCCTGGATGCTGGACATCGGCCTGGCACTATCTTTCGCGCTGGCGATCCTGATGCTTACGGTGACGCTGTTCATAGATCGCCCGCTTGATTTTTCCGCCTTCCCGACGATCCTCTTGGCATCCCTTCTGCTGCGACTGGCATTGAACGTTTCCTCCACCAAGCTGATCATCGGAGAAGGCCATACCGGAACAGATGCCGCCGGGCATGTGATCGAAGGGTTCGCCGAGTTCATCATGGGCGGCAACCTGATCCTGGGCCTTGTGATCTTCGTCGTGCTGCTGATCGTGAACTTCATCGTCATCACCAAGGGTGCAGGACGCATGGCTGAGGTGGGCGCACGCTTCGCGCTGGACGGGATGCCCGGTCGCCAACTGGCCATCGATGCGGACATGTCCGCCGGCGCCATCGACCACACCGAAGCAAAGCGGCGCCGGGAGCTGGAACTGGCTGAGACCAACTTCTTCGGCTCGCTGGATGGTGTTTCCAAATTCGTGAAGGGCGATGCGGTTGCAGGGCTCCTGATCACCTGCCTTAACATCGTGGTGGGATTGATAGTTGGCATCTTCATCCACGGTCTGGACACGAAGACAGCCTTCGAGACCTACACCATCCTGACCGTCGGCGATGGTCTCGTCAGCCAGATCCCCGCCGTCATCATCTCTGTGGCTGCGGCGCTGCTGCTTGCAAAAGGGAGCCAGAAGGGTGCAGCGGATGTCTCGTTCTTTGCCCAGTTGGGGCGTTATCCGGGCGCCCTCGGGACGGTCTCCACCCTGATGGCCCTTTTTGCAATTGTCCCCGGCATGCCCTTCATCCCCTTCATGCTGGCCGCGGTCGTTCTTGGCGGGGTGGCCTATCTTCAGTCGCGTCGCAAAGAAGAACCAGATGTGGCCCCACCCACGACACTTGAGGCGCCCAAGCCGAGGTCCATCGGCGACGTGCTCGACTTCGATGATATCCACATCGAATTCGCGCCCAACCTTGTGGCAATGGTGCTTGACCCGGCCACGGGCCTGGACAGCCGCATTGCAAACATGCGCAATCATGTGGCCACTGCCTTCGGTTTCATTCTCCCCGAAATCCGGCTGACCGACGAAGGCGTCCTGCCACCGGGCCAGTATCGCATCCGACTGCAAGGGGTAGAGAGGGTGTCCGACCGGCTGTACCCTGACCGCGTGCTGGTGCTTCTTGCCGATGGCATCCCCGCGCCTGACGGGCTTGATGCGCGCGAACCGGTCTACGGTGCTCCTGCACGCTGGATCAGCCCGGACCAGCAGGAAGACGCCGCACTGTCAGGTCTGACCGTCGTGTCCCCGACCGAAGTGCTGGCGACCCACCTGCTGGAAGTCCTCAAGTCCAACCTTTCTCGTCTTCTGACCCTGCGCGGTCTCAGGCGGCTTCTGGACGAATTCGTCAAGCTCTCGGATCCCGTCCGGGCCGAGGCCAACCGGCGTTTTCTGGATGAACTCCTTCCCGACAAGGTGCCGCTCGACCTTCTGCACGCCGTCCTCAGGCTTCTTCTGGACGAAAGGGTCTCGATCCGGAACTTGCCCCTTATCCTCGAAGCCGTGGCTGAGGCACGGCAGTTCGGAACGCCAGAGGCAATCTGCGAGCATGTGCGTCAGCGTCTTGGATTCCAGATCGTCGCCGAACTGAAGCGACCCGACGGGTCGGTTCCGCTGATTCAGCTGGCGCCAGACTGGGAGAAAGCGTTCTCGACCTACCAGATCGACGGCGACCGCGGTCAACGGGACATCGCGCTGCCACCCGAACTGTTTGCCCGGCTTGCCAACGGCCTGACAGAGCGTGTCAACCGTGCCGCCGAAGGCGGCGTCTACCCCGCGTTGGTGACCTCGGTCGGCCGACGGCGATTCCTGCGCACCGTGGTCCAGGCGAAAGGCCTGCACATGCCCGTTCTGTCCTATGAGGAGATCGGTACCGACGCGCGCCCCGCCCTGATTGGCCAGGTACCCGCTTGACTGACCTGATCGCAATCCTTTCAGAGCTTCTGGGTCTGGCGCAGGGCCTGGCCTGGGCGGCCGCGCTCGCCTTCGTAAGGATCGGTGCCATGGTCGCACTGATGCCGGGCCTGGGCGATCCCGCTGTGCCGCAGCGAATCAAACTTGCTCTTGTGGTCGCCTTCTCTATTGTCCTCGCTCCGCTCCTGGCTGACCGCATTGTCACCTCCGGACCAGAGCCTTCCTTCATCGCCCTGGGGGGAGAAGCCTTGGCCGGCCTGATCCTTGGCATCGGGATGCGGCTGTTCATCACTGCCTTGCAGACTGCGGCCGCGATGATCGCGCAGGCGACAACCTTGTCGCAGCTGTTTGCAGGGGTCGCTCCCGAACCGCAGCCGGCAATCGGGAACCTCCTGATCGTGGCCGGAATTGCGCTAGCGATGACGGCCGGGCTGCACATCCGCGCCGCCGAACTTGTGCTGACGTCCTACGACATCCTTCCCGCCGGCGTGCATTACTCGGCCGCGTCGGCTGCCGACTGGGGACTATCGCTCATCAGTCGGACCTTCAGCCTGGCATTCTCATTGGCAGCCCCCTTCGTCATCGCCTCGCTGATCTACAACCTTGCGCTTGGTGCGATCAACCGAGCCATGCCGACGCTTATGGTCTCGATGGTTGGCGCTCCTGCGTTAACGCTGGGCGGATTGGCACTGCTTGCCATCGCCACGCCGGTCTTGCTGGCCGTCTGGCTGGACGCCTTCGGGGCCCAGATCGAACAGCCTTTTGCGGTCGGACCATGAGCGAGCAGGAAGACGACACTGACAAGGAACACGAGGCCTCCCAGCAGAAGCTGGACCAAGCCCGCAAGGACGGCGATCTTCCTAAATCGGTGGATCTTCAGTCCGCAATCTCGACCGGTGGACTACTTCTGGCGCTGTTCGCGCTGGGGACCTGGGCGGTCGAAAGCGCCGGCACAGCGGGAATGGTACTTCTTGATCAGGCCGAGCAGCTGTCCAGCCTGGTTACCAGGGGCGGCAGCGCTCCGGTTGCCGGCCTTGTGCTGGCAGTGGCAGGGCCGCCGATCGCTCTCTTGCTGCTTGGGCCGGTCATGGTGATTGCGGTGCTGATTGCCAGTAGGGGGTTCGTCATCGCCCCAAAGAAGCTTGCCCCCAAGCTTTCCCGGATTTCGCCGATTGCGACGGCCGGACAAAAGTTCGGGGTGGACGGAATCGTCGAGTTCGCCAAAAGCACAGTGAAGCTCGGGCTTGTATCACTGATCCTCTATTACTTCCTTGCCGCCCGGCTGGAGGAGATTTTGGCCAGCCTCTATCTCACGCCGGCGATGTCCGGCGCGCTGATGGCCAGACTGACTATGCATTTCCTGCTGATCGTTTTCCTGATCCAGCTTGTGCTGGGTGGCGTCGATTTTCTTTGGCAGATCTTCCGCCACGGCCAGAGACTGCGGATGTCGCGAAAGGAGATGATGGACGAATTCAAGGAAAGTGAGGGCGACCCGCACCTGAAATCCGCCCGCCGCCAGCGCGCGCAAGAGATTGCAACCAACCGGATGTTGACCGATGTCGCCACGGCCAATGTCGTGGTGGTCAATCCAACTCACTATGCCGTCGCCCTGAGATGGGACCGGACCAAGGGAGGCGCCCCCATCTGCGTTGCGAAGGGCGCGGATGAAATCGCGCGCAAGATCCGCGAGCGGGCGGCCGAACATGGGGTCCCGATTCACAGCGACCCTCCGACCGCCCGGGCGATCCATGCCTCAGTGGATGTTGGACAAGAAATCTGGGTCGAGCACTACCGCGCCGTCGCGGCCGCGATCCGCTTTGCAGAACTGATGCGCAGGAAGGCAAAACGGCGGTGAGCAAGGCTTCGGATCTGGCCCGTCTTGCACAGGTGGCGCAGCTGATGCTGGACCAGCGGCTAGGACAGCTGCGGACGGCAGCTGCCGATCTGGAACGAAGCAGGATGCAGCTTTCCGCGATCAACCAGGCAGCGCAGCCCGCGGATTTGGAACCAGTAACGGCCGAGAAGGTTGCGCTGACCTACGCCCGCTGGGCTGATCAGCGTCGGTCCGAACTGAATCTGGTGATCGCCCGACAAACGGCCGGTTGGCTGGAGGCCCGTACCGACGCCCAGACAGCTTTCGGTCGCGTGCAGGCTCTGAAAGGGCTTGCTACGCGGCAAAAGGAAAAGCGCTAAAGTTCAGCTGTCCTGGCGGGCGATGTCAGTGATCAGGACATCGGTGATCACCGGACCCAGAACCAGGGCCGCGGCCTCCTTGAGGCTGGTGCGGAGCGTGATCAGGTTGGAACCGTCCGTGAAGGACCCCGCAAAGCCCCCGATGTTGGCGTGGTCGAACAGCACCTGGAGGAAGGCATCACGCAACTTGGGTTCGCGCTGGTAGACCATATCGGTGTTTCCCGAGCCGACCTCTAGCGAAAGCGATAGGACGACCATCGCAGCCACACGGCTTTTCTCGACGACGGGGACAACAAACTGATTGCTCAGCTTGACATATTCCGACGCGCCCTTCTCGGATTCGCCCGCTTCGCCTTCGCCAGCCTCGGCGTGGTCGCCTTCCTTCGGCGTCCCTTCGGCATGCTCGCCGGCCTGACCCTCGGCGGTGGGCGCGGGTCGAAGAAAAAGGCCTATACCCACGCCTCCGCCAAGGCCGACCAATGCAAGGATCATGGGGAGAAGCTTGCCCATCATGATCAGAACGGCATCACGATGTCGGCGACCTGCTGGCCGTAGGTCGGCTGCTGGACGTCGGTGATCTGGCCGCGCCCACCATAGGCAATCCGGGCGCCAGCGATCTTGTCGTAGGTGATCTCGTTCTGTCGCGAGATGTCGGTGGGGCGGACATAACCGGTCACGATCAGCTCCCGCATCTCGAAGTTCACCCGGACTTCCTGCTGGCCCTCGATCTTCAGCACTCCGTTGGGCAGTTCCTCGACCACGGTCACCGCGACGCGCAACGTCAGTTTCTCGTTCCGAGACACCGAGCCCTGCCCTTTGAAGGTCGACGAGGACTCCATGTCGAAGGCATCGCCCATGCTGGCCCCCTCGGGCAGGCTTTCGTTCAGGCGCTGGGGAATACCGAGAAGATCGGGGATACCGCCGCTCTGCTTTCCGTTGCGGCTGCGGCCGGTTGAATTCGAGATCGATGCGCTGTCATCAATCTCGATCACGACGGTCAGGATGTCGCCACGCTGGGCCGCGCGCCGGTCCCCGAACAGCGACTGGGTTCCGCCGGTCCAAAGCGACGATGCATCCGTGGCAGTCGTCGGCGCGGCATCGTCCGGCAACGCCGCCGAATACATGGCGTAGTGCTGGTCGGAGCCTTCCAGCCCGGAAAAGTCTGGTGCCCGCCCAACCTGCTCAAGCTTGCCGCAGCCAGCCAGTGCCACCGTCAAAATCATGCAGGACCGCATCATCGTCTCACCCCTTCCATCCAACATAAACTGCACCATCCGGGCCTATCCGGCCGGTTACCGTGTTTCTTGAGCCCAGGTTCATCACCCGGATCGCATCGCCGTCCGACCCCCGTGCCAGTGCCCGACCTTCAGTCGAGATCGCGAGACCGCCTGCCTGGTAAATGAGCGTCACAAGCTGGTTGCGCTCGACCAAGGTCGGCGGTCCAAGGTCCCCGGGCCGCACCGGCTTGCCGGCGTAGATGGCAACCCGGGCCTCCAGGCCGATGGCCAGATCCGGATCGCTTAACGCGCCGGGAAGATCGGCGTTGACCAGCGTCAAATCCTCCGACGCGACCAGCGACTTGGCACGGATCGTGCGGGTCGCGACCAGGCTTTCCGCCGTCGCCGGCGTAACAAGAGCCAGCAGCACAAGGGCTCGCCACATCAGCGCACCTGCGTGGTGGCGGAAAGCATCTGGTCCGCTGCAGTGATCACCTTGGCATTCAACTCGTAGCCGCGCTGCGCCTTGATCAGTTCTGTTACTTCCCGGACCGCGTCCACCGAGCTTGACTCCAGATAACCATGCCGCAACGTGCCCAGCCCCACTTGCCCAGGGGTCCCCGAGAAGGCCGCGCCCGAGGCCGGGCTCTCCAGAAAGAGGTTTGACCCGATCGCTTCCAGGCCCTTTTCGTTGGCGAAGGACGAAAGGGTTAGTTGCCCGATCAGCTCGGGGTCGACCCGGTCGGCGAATTCGGCCCAAACCTCGCCCGTCGGGCTGATCGTCAGGCCCCTCGCATCTGTCGGAATGGTGATCCCCGGCACCACCGGAAAGCCGTCCGACGTCACGATCAGCCCCTCTGCCGAGCGTTTCAGCGCCCCGTCACGGGTATAGCCGATCTGGCCCGATGGCATCTGAACTTCGATATAGCCGTTGCCGTCGATCGCCACGTCGAGGTCCCCGCCGGTGGCGTCAAGTGTGCCCTGACCCACCACCACCGACACCGCCGCGGGACGCACGCCCAAGCCGATCTGCACTCCCGTCGGAACCATGGAGCCATCCGACGACGAGACACTGCCGGGCCGGGTCACCTGTTGATACGTCAGATCGGCAAAGTCGGCCCGCCTTGGGTTGTAGCCCGTGGTCGACATGTTCGCGAGGTTGTTCGAGACAACATCGACCTTCATTTGCTGGGCAGCCATGCCCGTCGCGGCGATCTGCAAAGCCTTCATTGCGGCCTCCTATCGACCAAGCGTCTGGATCATGCCACGGACACGTTCGTCCTCGGCGTCCAGGAATTTCTGACCCAACTCGTAGGATCGCTGCACTTCGATCATCCGGGCGATCTCGGACACCGGCTCGACGTTGCTGTCCTCCAGCATCCCCTGCATCACTGCGGCACCCTCCGCAGGCTCCACCTCGCCGGCGGCGAACATCGTGCCGGCTAGGTGGCGCAGCGAAAGCGGGTCGGACGGCCGCCAAAGCCCAACCTGGGCGATGGGCTGGCCGCTGGCCGAAAGCGTGCCGTCGGCTGCAAGGGCCACACCCTTTGCATCCGGCGGGATGAAGATCGGAGCGCCGCCTGCATCCAGCAACCGGTAGCCGTCCGGCGTCACCAGCTCGCCCTCGGCAGAAGGGGTGAAACTGCCGGCGCGGGTGAGCCGCTGACCCTGCGGCGTCTCGATCAAGAAGAACCCTTCTCCCTGGATGGCAAAGACGAACTGCCACCCGG
>JANOCQ010000072.1:0-1974 GCA_031412255.1 Paracoccaceae bacterium
CGAGATGATCGGCGTCTCGATGATCTCGCCCGACGGTTTGGCCATCAGGCCGCGCATGCCGCCCAGCTGCTTCATCTGGATGACCGAACCCCGGGCACCCGAGTGGGCCATCATGTAGACCGAGTTCGGCTCGCGCTCGGACCCGTCCGCGTCGTGGCGGACAGCCGAGATCGTGGCCATCATGGCCTCGGTCACCTTGTCGTTGCACTTGGTCCAGGCGTCGACGACCTTGTTGTACTTCTCGCCCTGAGTGATCAGGCCGTCGAGGTACTGCTGTTCGAAGCCGGCGACCTGCTCCTTCACCTCGTTGACGATGGTCCACTTGGTATCCGGGATCACCATGTCGTCCTTGCCGAACGAGATGCCGGCGCGGAACGCCTCACGGAAGCCGAGGGTCATGATCTGGTCGCAGAAGATCACCGATTCCTTCTGGCCGCAGTAGCGGTAGACGGTGTCGATGACGGTCTGGACGTCCTTCTTCCGCAGCAGGCGGTTGACCAGGTCGAACGGTGCTTTCGCATTCAGCGGCAGAAGGTTGCCAAGCCGCAGGCGGCCCGGCGTGGTGTCAAAGCGCTTCCAGACGATGTTGCCGGTCTCGTCAACCTGACGGAGACGCGCCTTGATCTTGGCGTGCAGGTGCACCGCACCGGCTGCCAGAGCATGCTCGACTTCGTCGATATCGGCGAAGGCCATGCCCTCACCGACCATGCCCTTGCGCTCCATCGTGACGTAGTAAAGGCCGAGGACCATGTCCTGCGACGGCACAATGATCGGGTTGCCGTTTGCAGGCGACAGCACGTTGTTCGTCGACATCATCAGAACACGCGCTTCCAGCTGGGCCTCAAGGCTCAGCGGGACGTGGACGGCCATCTGGTCACCGTCGAAGTCGGCGTTGAAGGCCGAGCAGACGAGCGGGTGCAGCTGGATCGCCTTGCCTTCGATCAGGATCGGCTCGAAGGCCTGGATGCCCAGACGGTGCAGCGTCGGCGCGCGGTTCAGAAGAACCGGGTGTTCGCGGATGACTTCATCCAGGATATCCCAGACCTCGGGGCGTTCCTTTTCGACCAGCTTCTTGGCCTGCTTGACAGTCGAGGACAGACCTTTGGCTTCAAGCCGCGAGTAGATGAAGGGCTTGAAGAGTTCCAAAGCCATCTTCTTCGGCAGACCGCACTGGTGCAGCTTCAGCTCTGGGCCGGTCACGATGACCGAACGACCCGAGAAGTCGACGCGCTTGCCCAGAAGGTTCTGACGGAACCGCCCCTGCTTGCCCTTCAGCATGTCGGATAGCGATTTCAGCGGGCGTTTGTTGGTGCCGGTGATCACGCGGCCGCGACGGCCGTTGTCGAACAGCGCATCGACCGCCTCTTGCAGCATCCGCTTTTCGTTGCGCACGATGATGTCGGGCGCGCGCAGTTCGATAAGCCGTTTCAGACGGTTGTTGCGGTTGATCACACGGCGATACAGGTCGTTCAGGTCCGACGTGGCAAACCGGCCACCGTCCAGCGGCACCAGCGGGCGCAGTTCCGGCGGAATGACCGGCAGCACGGTCAGGATCATCCACTCGGGCCGGTTGCCCGACTCGAGGAACGATTCAACAATCTTCAACCGCTTGATGATCTTCTTTGGCTTCAACTCGCCGGTCGCGACCTTCAGGTCTTCGCGCAACTGGTCTGCAGTCGAATCGAGGTCGATCGCCGCCAGCATTTCCCGGATCGCTTCGGCACCGATGTTGGCGGTGAACGCGTCCGCGCCATACTGGTCTTGCGCGTCGAGGAATTCTTCCTCGGTCATCAACTGGCCATAAACCAGATCGGTCAGACCCGGTTCGATCACCACATAGTTTTCAAAGTAAAGAATGCGTTCCAGATCGCGCAGCGTCATGTCCAGCATCAGGCCGATGCGGCTGGGCAGCGATTTCAGGAACCAGATGTGGGCGACGGGTGCTGCCAGTTCGATATGCCCCATCCGCTCGCG
>JANOCQ010000073.1:0-22974 GCA_031412255.1 Paracoccaceae bacterium
GGCGACGGAAACCCCTGCCTCGTGCTCTTTCAAAATGCCGATGATCTGGTCTTCGGTGAACCTGCTGCGCTTCATCTCTGGTCCTTTCGGTTGGGCCAGAGTCTACCTCAAACTGGATTAGGTGCAGGGGGCAACGTCAATCTCATCGAGCGTGTGGTTATGGGTCGCTCCGAGGCAGGAGAACTTGATGACGACGGTGGCCCGGATACCTTGAACTTTCGGGACATGCTAAAAGCGCGCATGATGGAGTTGGGGATAGCAACTCAGATCGTATGGCCTGATGTCTATGACGAGCGCGCCAAGATTCCAATGAAAGTGAAGAAGCAAAACGACCGGCGCATCCAAACGCCCGCAACGCGTACGTGGAATCTCCTGAACAGCCTTTTCTATAAATCCGGGAAGGTTCCATGGCGACTGTTCGAACCGCGCGACTATACCACGAATTTCTTGGGTATTGGCTTTCATCGCAGCTTGGACGGGCAGCAGCTTTGGACCAGCACGGCGCAGATGTTTGACGAAACAGGGAGAGGCCTGATTCTGCGAGGAGCTCGCGCCCAAACAGAAACGCGGGGACGCCATCCTTACCTCACCCATGAAGACATGAAAGCTTTGGTCCTGGGCTCCTTGCGGTCCTACCGGGAATACCACAAGGCGCTTCCGGCCCGGCTGGTGGTGCTGAAGACCTCACGCTTCCGCGCCGAGGAAGCTTCGGGCATTCTAGCGGCCTTGGAAGAGCTCGATGTCGAAATGTGCGATATGGTGTGGGTCCAAGAAAGTACGCCTATATCGCTGCTGCGGAATGGCAATTATCCTGTCCTCCGTGGTACTTTTGTCGATCTGAACGGCAAAGGTCTTCTCTACACGCGCGGTAGCGTGCCCTACTATGGCACTTACCCAGGCATGCGTATTCCGCGCCCGCTTTTGCTGTGCCCTCATGCGGAAACAGATCGCAGCATTCGTCAGATCGCGGAGGAAATACTTGCGCTTACCAAGGTCAACTGGAGCTCGACCCAGTTTGATCAGAAGTTACCGGCACCCATTCGCGCATCACGCGAAGTGGGTAAGGTCCTGAAGCATGTACCCTATGGTCAGCCGGTGAAAGCTGACTTTCGGCTTTATACTTAGACACGCGGAACTGGCTCATCGAAGCTGCAGCGCCGTCCGGGTTGCCGTAAGGCGGCGAGCGGAAAATCACCACCCTCGCGCCTCACCCATAGTGGTCGTCGGTCAAAATCGCCGAGGCTGGTATCTGCAATTTCGCGCAACATTCAACAAGGTCTGCTTTGTCAGCGGGGCAATTCCAATTGCTGTATTCGGACGGCTCGCCTTGCCAAAGCCAGCTAATAGTCATATCTGCTGTCCGTTGTGTGAACAGCATGAAGGCTCCGGCATTTTGTTCAATACGAGCAGTCTCATCTTTTACAAAGAGTATTTCGGCACCACCGTTACTCGGTGATCGAGAACAGACAGGAAGGAAAGGAGGTGATCAAATGGCAAAGTCAAACAAGGAAGTAACCAGTGCGAAGGCTGCATCGGCGGCTGCAAAAGTGCTCAGCAACCCGAAGTCTAGCGCGGCTGCAAAAACGGAAGCGGCCTCGGCGCTCACGCAGCGTCCAAACAAAAAGTGACGCTGAAACAATGGAGTGCCGAGTCATAACCGGCACTCCAGCAGAATAATACTGATCAACGTGAAAACAAAATGGAAGGAGTAAAAGCATGGCACAAGATCATCAAATAACGTGCATCATCCCTGACGGTGCCGATTCTGATCGGCGTATCGACAGTGTTGGTGGGGCTACTGGCGGCGAAGGCGGCGGTGGATGGTGCATCAAGCTTGATGCGGCCATCAAAGGTATCGAAGACGGTAAATGGCGCTTCTGGACCATCGCAAATGGCAAGTCAGTTTGGGTAATCATCGCGAAACGCAATGGCAAAAAATACCTCAAGACCGAAGCTGACGGCGACGAGCCGAACAACCTTTTGAGCCTGCCGCGCTGCAAGTAAATTGCCAAGTGTTACTATCATCGTTGCAGAGAATTGCAGGATTTCTCAGCGGCCGAAACGTGAGATTGTCTCTTTTTCGATCCGACTGCTCACTCGTTCGGGAAAAGTCCTGGCAGAAACCGCATGGCGAGTTTGACAGGAAAGGCAAGTCGCAGTGGCGCGCGCGTGCTCTCAGAGGTGAGGATGCCTGTGTCTATCAGCGCAGAGGTGATGCGGCGTGCGGCGCGGTCGCTTTGGGATGTTAGTGTGGCGACATCCCCGCGTGGCAGTTCACCCTGATAGAGGACAGAGCGCAGCACAATCTCGGACTTGGGGGGCAGCCTGCCACCCCGCATTTCTTCGGCTGCCCAGATCAGAATGCGGTCCCGCAGCCTGTCGGTTTGCATCAGCGAAGCCATGAAATCTACTTGGTCGATGCAGGTCTCAAGGAAGAAGCTGGCAAAAGACGCAAGAGCTGCTTCACTCAAGGTGCCGCGTCCATCCAGATCGCCACGGCGCGGGGCATCACAGGCTTGCAGATGCGCCTTGTAGTCAGCCTCGCGTCGCGCAAGCCCGCGTGCAATCGACCATAAGCCTTGGGTGTTCAGCGAGCTTCTCAGCATCGCGTAGGACACCAGTCTTGCCACGCGGCCGTTGCCGTCGAGGAACGGGTGAACCCAGAGCAGGCGGTGATGGCCGCAGGCCGCACTCAGGATGCGCTCAATCCTGCCCGCAGGCCTATAGGCCGCATGCAGCCGTTCCAAAAACCTTGGCACCGCCCCAGGGCTGATGGCGACCAGTCTGCCCACCATCACATCGCGGGTGCGCAGCTCGCCTGGGACGACGGGCACGCGTTCGCCCGTGTCAGGGTTTTCCACGACCAGCAGTTCTTCAGGAAGCAGATCGCAGAACCGTTTGTGAATCTCGATGACCGAGGCAGGGGCAATCGCATCATCGGTGAGGCCGCCCTCATCGATCCATTTCTGGACGGTGATATGGGCCTTGGCTTCCAGCTGAAGGTCGCGCTTCTTTGCGTCCTTGCTGTAGTCGTTCTTCATCGCCCGTTCTATGTCGATGGGATGCGTGTTGTGGCCTTCAATGAGGTTGCTGTAGTAGCAGTTCATCGAGCGCACGAGGTCCGAGAGGGCGGATGCTATAGGGGCAGGCAGTGATGCTGAAAACGCAGCTGACCGTTCTGCTAGAGACAGAGCCAGATCGTTCAGGTTCGGGCGATAGGACGAGCCTTCCGACACCATTAGCGGTTCGAACAATCCGAGCGTTTCTCCATCATCCCGCCGTGTCATTGTAGCCTCTTCTTTGGCCGCTTTACTGGCCGCTTTCTAAACATCACTTTCTGTAACAATATCATTGGTTAGCGAGAAATAACACCTTTTTCTAGGTGAGAATTTTGGCCGCTTTACTGGCCGGTTGGCGCGTCCGTTGCCACGGACCGGGCATTCGTGAACCAAACCCTTCGGTTTTGGCCATTCGGCTTCAATCCCTCGCGCGCAAGGTAAGCTGACAGCCCTGCAAGGCTGGCTTGCTTTTCTTCGTTTAAGTGGGGGTCAGCTGACCCCACCAGCTGTCAAGACCAAGCCCTTCGTGTGCTTCGGGCGAAGACGGCGGCATCCCCAACCTTCCTCTCTTCGTTGCTCTCCGCTCGTGCAGGCCGGGTGATACCCCACCGCCGCCTTCGGTCTTGACAGCCTCCCCCCGCTCATTGGCGCGGGCCTAGTTCGGTTGCATGCGCAACCTACTAACCCAAAAGGAGAAAAGACCAATGAAACAAGATATTTATCAGAAAGTGACTGACAAGATTATCGCTGACCTTGAGAAGGGCGAGCTTACTTGGCTGAAGCCTTGGAGTGCCGGAAACACCGATGGCCGGATCATTCGCCCCTTGCGTCACAACGGCATAGGATACAACGGCATCAACATACTGATGCTCTGGAGCGCAGCCCTTGAACATGGGTTTCAATCCCCGTTCTGGATGACCTTAAATCAAGCCAAAGAGTTTGGCGCGCATGTGCGCAAAGGGGAGGCTGGATCACTGGTCGTCTATGCCAACACCATCACCACGTCCGAAGAACAGGAGGACGGCACCGAGGAGGAGCGGAAAATTCCGTTCATGAAGGGGTACACCGTTTTCAACGTCGAGCAGATCGAAGGCCTGCCCGAGCGTTTCTATGCCAAGCCCGAACCGATGGCAGCGATGCCGGAGCGGATCGCACACGCTGATGCGTTCTTTGCGGCAACAGGTGCAGTTATTCGCCATGGCGGGAACTGAGCGCACTACAGCGGAGGAACAGACCATGTGCAGATGCCACTCTTCGAAAGCTTTGTTAGCCGTGAAGCCTACTATGCGACACTTGCCCATGAGCTTACCCACTGGACCAAACACAAGAGCCGCCTTGACCGCGACTTTGGCCGCAAGACTTGGGGCGATGAAGGGTACGCAAAGGAAGAGCTTGTTGCAGAACTTGGGGCGGCGTTTCTTTGTGCTGACTTTGGGCTCACCCCTGAGCCTGGCACCGACCATGCCGCCTATATCCAAAGCTGGTTGAAGGTGCTGAAGAACGACAAGCGCGCGATCTTCTCTGCAGCGGCGCATGCTCAGAAGGCAGCAGATTTTCTGCACGGGTTCCAGCAGACCCAAACCGACGCAGGAGTCGCCGCGTAAGCGGCGGCTCCCTTTTTGCGGAGGGCAAATCATGGAACAGCACAACATCACATGGCGCGGCATTGCACTTGCCATCACCTTTAGCCCCGAAAAATTCGGGATGATTGATCACATCGAACTGCACACGAAAGACAACGCACCGTTGCCTGTAACCGAGACAGGTTACCGGTCGCACTTTATCGCCTGCGGTACAGTGGCGGCGCATGGCGGTGCGATCGCCTTCGTCACAGCATGGCTAGATCACGAAGCGGCACGCATCGGCTGGAGCGGTGCGCAGCTCAGCTTGTTCTGATCGGCTTCAAAAAATTGCGCCCGCTTGGCAGCGGGCGCGAAAACCAGGGGCCCCGTTTAGATTGACGGGACGGGACCTCGTGGCGAAGGTGGTACCCGACAGCGCGTGCGAAGCACGGCTTCGATGGTGTCGAGCGACGTCTTTAGATTGATGCGATCTTGCTCGCTCAGGTCGTCGATGCAAAGGCGTTGACGGATCACATTGCGAAGCTTTTCGAGCTCTGATGTGCTGAGTCCGTCCAGCGCATGACGATTGAAGATTGGGGACATGATGGCCTCCTTTTCCGATTGAGACCCGGATCATCCAGGTCTTTCCGGGCTCGGAAGCAGGCGCAGTCCATGGGGATCGAAACACCTTCGGGGCGTAACGGACGTGTAGCAGGGCATGACATCGCATGCCCTTGTTTCGGCACGATCACCTAACTGTGCCAGTTGCAGATTTGCCCCCAAAAGACCTGAGAGGCGACCGGCTGACCGTCCGCATCCCCGCGCTGGATGTAACGACCGAGGCCGAGATTATCCTGATCAACGTCCAGGGCCAGTTCGCCAGCTGGCGCGCCACCCGCGCGACGGGCGACTTCGACTTGCGCAGCTTTGAGCTGCGCGCCCGCCCGGTTCAGCCGTTGAAGGACCTGCGCCCCGGCATGTCCGCCGTCATCCAGCTGGACCGCTAGGGCCATGTTGGCCGTCATGGCGCGCGAGTTCCGCCTGCTGCCGCGCCGCCCGGCGCTGGCGGGCCTTGTCGTGGTGCTGCCGCTGGTGATGCTGCTGGTGCTGGGCGGAATCTTTCGCTCGGGTATTCCCACCGGCATGGCGGTGGCGGTGGTCGACCTCGACCGCTCGGATCTGTCGCGCGCTGTCACGCGGATGCTGGACGCCGCGCCAGAGCTGACCGTGACCCATCGCGCTTCCGATCTGTCTGAGGCGCGGTCGCTGATCGTCTCGGGTGCGGTGCGCGGTGTGGTGTTGATCCCGCAGGACCTGGAACGCGACATCACCCGGGGCGAGCGCCCCGAGATCGTCACCTTCTACGACAACCAGCACATGAGCGCCGGGTCGCTGGTCGCGCGCGGGGCCCGCAACGCCATCGACACGGCGCTGGCCGGGCTGCGCCTGTCGGTGCGTCAAGGCAAGGGCGAAGCCCCAGTGCAGGCTATGGTCAGCCTGCAGCCAATCCCGATGCAGGCGCATGCGCTGTTCAACCCGGCCTTCGACTACGTGCATTTCCTGCTGGCCGCGCTGATTCCCACGGTGCTGCAGATCATAGCCGCCGCCGCGACCGCCTATGCGGTCTCGCTGGATTTCGGGACGGGGCGGCATCCGCGCGTGCTGATGCGTATGGCTGGGGGCATCCTGCCGGCGATGCTGGGCAAGCTCCTGCCATACACGATCATCTTCCTGCTGATCCTGGGACTGTCGGATGTCGCGCTTTATGGCTGGCTGGCGGTGCCCGTGCGCGGATCGCTGTGGCTGATGGCATTGGGCGCGGCGCTGTTCGTGCTGGCCTCACAGATGATCGGTGCGCTGGCTTTCGTGCTCGGCCGCGACATGGGGCGGGCTGCCAGCCTGATCGCGATCATCACAGCCCCAGCCTTCGGCTTCATGGGGCTGGGTTTCCCGCGCGAGGCGATGTCCACGCTGGCACAGGCCTGGGGTGCGGCGATTCCCGGCACCTGGTATGTGCAACTGCGCATCGACCAGTCACTGCGAGCGACACCTTTGGACATATCCGCGGTGTCGGTCCTGTGGCTGGCCGTGATCGCAGGCATGCTGGCAGCGCTTGTCTTGTTGCAGCTCTCGCGCCTGTCCCGCTGGAGGACCCGGCATGAGCGCGCTTGCCACAGCCTTCCGGGCAGAGCTGCATGCGGTCCTCGGCGACAAACAGGTGCGGTCAGTCGTTCTTCTGGCGCTGGTCATCTACGCGCTGATCTATCCGCTCCCCTATCGGGCCGAACTGCTGCGCGACGTGCCCGTGGTGCTTGTCGATCGCACTACCGCCTCGGCCCATCTGGCACGCAGGGTCGACGCCTCCGAGGCCGTCGCCCTGACTCATGACGCTCCCGACATGGCCGAGGCCACACGGCTGGTCCATGAACGCCGCGCCTTTGGCGTCATGCTGATTCCAGATGGGTTCGAACGTGCCCTGCTGCGCGGCGATCAAAGCCCCGTCGCGCTATATGCCGATGCCAGTTATTTTTTGATGTATCAGCAGGTGATGCAGGGCGCTGCCCTTCCCCTGCGCCAGCTGGGTGCCGAGGTCGAGGCTGGCCGCCTGATCGCCCAGGGCACGCCCCGCGCGGTCGCCATTGCGCAGGTCAGCCCGGCCAACCAGATCGAGGTGCCGCTGTTCAACCCCGCCGCGGGCTATGCAACCTACGTGCTCCCCGCGGCCTTCGTCCTGATCCTCCCGCAGACGATGATGATGGGTCTGGCCTTGGCCGCGACGCGACGCGGGCCGCTGCCGGGGCATCCGGTCTGGCGCCTGCTGGGCCGGGCGGCGGCCTGGCTTGCGATCTGGGCCGGGCTGCTGCCGCTCTATCTCATCGTGTTGCCGGTGATCTACGGCCTGCCGATCTTGGGCGGGTCCGGGGCGCTGATGATGCTGGGCCCGCCCTTCGTGCTGGCTGCCGGGTTTCTGGCCCAACTGGTTGCGGCCCTGTTCCGGCGGGGAGAGGTCGTGCAGGTCGTGCTGCTGGGGATGGGATTGCCTTTCTTCTTCCTGTCGGGTTTTGCCTGGCCGGTTGAGGCGATCCCGGCGCATCTGAACGCTCTCGCGCAGCTGATACCATCCACCCCGGCGATCGACGGGCTGGTGCGGGTGACGCAGATGGGCGCGACCTTGCCCCAGATTGCGCCAATCCTCTGGCATCTCTGAGCGCTGGCCGGCGGGCTGGGACTGATCGTCCTTGCTGTCGAAACCAGATTCATTGCACGGTCGACACCCACACGCAGTGAGCGGCCCGCCGTATCTGACAACCCGTCCCGATAAACATCGTTTGAATGAGGTTGGCACGCTGGATACCGCGACAATCGGAAGATCGTCGGTGCGGGCTGACTGGTTGCCGCATTGGCGGCATTTACGGTGCAGGAGCGTTGGCGAAGCGGATGAGTAGATGGGCTGGTCACGTCACCAAACGTGCTGTTGAAGTACCAAACCTGCCCGGAAAGGAAGGCGCATCTTGCGACCCTCCTCTATTCAAGCTGCGGTCTCGTTGTGATCGAAAGGACGGCCACTGCGCAGCTGGGTCCACCGGCGTTCCATTGCCGCCGTGTCAGAGCTCGACCATTGCGCAAGATCGCCTGCCAACCTCGGAATGTCGCCGTGCGAGCTTGGCCCCGGAAGCCTCGCGCGTTCTCACCCAGCTAGGACCTGCAACGTGTGCGATGGCTCTGGTTCTTACAGAAAGGTGATTACCTGCATTAGGATGCCTCTTGCTCCAGCCGGTCGCCGAACCTGAATCCGCTATTCGCTTCAGTTCTGCTGCGGGATGGGCGACTTATCCACCTCTTCGCGTTCTGGCGCGCAGCTACGCCAGGATGGACCAGAAGCTAGGCTCGCATTAAGGCGGCCGCATCCAGGTTTCGTCGACCTGAGGGGAACAGCAATCAGGATGACTGTCAGGACCATCATCGCGATCAGTCCCAAGAGGGCAAGGACATCGAGAAACCGGTTCATCAAGATTCCTAATCCATTGGATCTGTTGAGCTACGCCGCCTCACCCGTCAACCAGAAGGGGTTACCGAAGACACCATGCTGTCCTCACAAGAAGGATCAACGCGACAGGTAGGATGAACAGGCACGGGTCGCCAAGTGTGCCTCTCAGGGATAGAACCGCTTCTGCCGGTGTTTGTTTCACCTCGAACGCGCAGCTTTGCGGCACGGTGTGCCCGAACGACATACGAACGGGTGAGCGATCGACACCACTGCGATGACCAGTCAGAGAACCGCAGAAAGCTCGAGTGTGCTCCGACTCACTTTCCGAAAAGAGAGCTGATAGCGGATGCCAAATGGGCATCCATAAATGGTTTCTGAATTACGCCCACGTTTTCGCTGGCCTCGACCGTATGCCCGGAGGCAACAAGTATCCTTAGCTTGGGTAGCTGTTCGCGCAGCTGATGCGCGAAGTCCAGTCCGTTGCCGTCCGGCAGTCCGACGTCGACGAGAACCAGATCGATTGACTTGGATGCGACAACCGCCCGAGCCTGTGCGAGGTTCATCGCCTGTTCGACCTCGTGCCCCATGTCAGCCAGCATGTCGACCGTCGACATCAGGATCAAGGCATCGTCCTCTACCACAAGGATCCGCAGCTTGACCGGGTCTTTTGGCACGACCGACGTCGCTTCTCCAAGCATCGACCGGACCTTCCACGCGAGGTCGCCGCTGGAATAGGGCTTGCTTAACAGTTCGACGTCACGGTCCAGTTTCCCGCCGTGGACGATCGCGTTCTGGGTGTAGCCTGATGTGAAAAGCACCTTGATCCCGGGAAGCCGTTCCCGCGCCAGCCGCGCCAGTTGGGGACTGCGCAACTTTCCAGGCATGACGACGTCAGTGAAGAGAAGGTCAATGTGCAGCCCGCTGTCGAGGATGGTGAGGGCCGCATCCGCATTCCGCGCCTTCACGACGCTGTAGCCAAGTTCCGACAGCATCGCGACAGCCGTCGCGGCAACCTCTTCGTCATCGTCCACGACCAGGATGGTCTCGGTGCCGCCAACCGGGGGCTTGTCAGACCTGGTGGGTAGTGCGGCCTCCTGCTCGCCCGAGCGGGGCAGGTAGATCCGTATGGTCGTGCCTTCGCCCAGCTCGGAGTAAATATTGATATGCCCGCCCGATTGCTTGACGAAGCCATACACCATGCTCAGGCCCAGACCTGTGCCCTGCCCCTCGGGCTTGGTGGTGAAGAAGGGCTCGAACGCCTTCTCCTGGACTTCGAGGGTCATGCCAGGACCGGTGTCAGTGACCGCGATCACCACATACTGTCCTGGCAGGACATCCACATGTTCTCGGCAATAAGAGTCATCGAGAAGCGCGTTGCCGGCCTCGATGGTAAGCTTTCCCTGGCCGTCCATCGCGTCGCGGGCATTGATCGCAAGGTTCAGCAATGCGCTTTCAAGTTGGGTGGCGTCGATGCCGGTCGTCCACAGGCCGCCCGCGATCACGCATTCAAGCTCCACCGCCTCACCAAGAGTGCTGCGAAGCATTTCGTTCATGCCGCGGATCAACCTGCCTGCGTTCAGGACAAGAGGCTGGAGCGGCTGCCGCCTTGCGAAGGACAGAAGCTGCGAGGCGAGCCGCCCGCCACGCACTACGCCAGCGCGTGCCGCCTCGACCCGGGTCATGGCGCGCTCATCTCCGCGGACGATCCGCGACAGGAGGTCAAGGTTCCCGGAAACGACCTGCAAGAGGTTGTTGAAGTCATGGGCGATGCCGCCGGTCAGGTTCCCGATAGCTTCCATCTTCTGCGATTGGATGAGCTGCCGGGTCAGCGCCTCCCGCTCCGCCACGACAAGGCTGACCTGTTCGGCCAGCTCTTCGTTGAAGGCCTTTGCCCGTGCCTCTGCCCGGAGCTCCTCGGCAATGTCGCGGGCCTCGATGACGGTGCCTACCGGGCGGCCGCTGGAATCAAGGATCGGACTTGCGGTGAAGCCAACGTTGTAGAAATGCCCGTCCTTGTGGACGAAGACCTCGCGGCCATGCATCTGCATCCGCTCTGGCAAAGCACGGTCGATGGCACAGTCCTCGATGGGGAACGGCGTGCCATCGGGGTGGGTGTGGTGCACGACGTCATGCAGCGGGCGTCCCGCCGTCTCCGCCAGCGTGTATCCGGTCAGCTGTTCAGCCGCCCGGTTCATGAAAACGCAGTACTGCCGTGCATCCATCAGGAAGACGGCCATTGTGGTGTTTTCCAGAATCGCGTTCAGGCGCTGCGAGGTCTCTCGTAGCTCGTTCTCGGCAACCATCCGGTCTGAGATGTCGAGCACCGAGGCATAGAACAGCGGCTCTTCGCCCGTGATCAACTGCAGCCGAATGGCGCAGCCGTAAGTCGTTCCGTCCTTGCGCTGATGCAGCGTCTCGAAGTCTATGTGGCCCACAGCGCCAGTGACGAGGGGCTCAACCAGGGCGCGAAAGGTCTCCTCGGTAAACAGCGGCTTGATGTCGAGGGGGCTCATTTCGAAAAGCTCTTTGGCAGAGTATCCGAGGTTTTCCCGCGCCCCGCGGTTCACGAAGACGAAGCGGAAGTCGTCTTGCCGGAAGATGAAGATTTCGCCCGTCGAATCCTCGATGATCTTGACTAGACGGTCATGATGCATGCCGTAGTGACCAATATCTTCCATAGTGCCAATTCCCCACGCCTGATCGCCGCCACAATAGTTGAAACTTCTGGTCAGGCCCATGGCTTTTGGACAAGCAGAGCCAGCGGGTTGTGGTGACGTGCGGTGGAGAGCAGCTGTCGGTCTTCAGGGCGAAATCCTCAGAAGCGGGAAGTCCCTGGGTCCAGACCCAGGTGGACGCGCCCCAGCACCGTCATGTTGTGCGGGCCCATGGCCACGTGCCGGGTGGCGGCAGTCAGATCCCGCTGTCGTCGTTCGAGGGTTCCTGTTTCGAGGATGGCGGCCGTTCCCAACATCCGGCACAGGATTGCCATCGCGGACTCGCAAAGATCAGCGGCTTGACCGAGGCTTGCGCGAAACAGCGCGCGAGGCGCAGTCCGCTCTGCTCCGGCGTTTGCAAAGGCCGCTTCCATCTCGTCCAATGCCGAATGAACAACCGCACGCGCTGCGCGGTGCAGCGTGATTGCGCGGCCAAGCTCGGTCTGGACCAGTTCGCGGTCTGCCAACTTTGCGGACGTCCCGCCGCGCGTCCGGTCGGCCAGAGCCGTGAAGTCGGCCAGGCTGGCTTTCAGGATGCCTATCGCTACCAGCGTCACGCTGAGCGGAAGAATCGACAGGTTTGGCAAATGATAGGGGTCTGCATTCATGATTGGACGATGCGCCAGAAACGGGGCGATGTGGTTGTCTGGCACGAATACATCCTGTGCCTCGAACGTGCAGCTTCCGCTTCCGCGCAGGCCAGAGGAATACCAATCATCGCGGATATGCACCGCATCAATGGGTAGAAAGGCGCAGACGATACGCTCGGCCGGATCATCGGACCCCGCGACCTCGCACAGCCCCATGACGCGAACGGCTGCGTGGATGCCGCTGGCAAAGGGCCAGACGCCGGTCACCAGAAAGCCACCGGTGGTTGGCTCGGCTTTACCGACCGATGCGGTCGAACCCGCCATCATGCAGTCAGGGGATGCGAACCAGTCGCCCGCCACATCGGCGGGCAGGAAGCCCGACATCCGGCTCATCACCGTTGCGTTCGTCAAAACCCATGCGACCGACGCATCCAGCTCTGCCGCGGCTTCCATGACGTCAAACCATTCACGCAGCAATAACTGCGCACCACCGATGGAGCGTGGAACAGCCAGCCGGAAGAGATCGGCTTGGACCAGACGAGCGATCAGCTCATCCGGCAATCTACGGTCCCTGTCAAAGCCGGCGCGCAAGCGCGCAACGTCATCGGCCAATTCCCGGATGCGGGCAATCGCGAGGGAAGCTGTCATCTGCGAGCTGATGTTCATTGTGCATCCCTCTGGTCCCATTGCGCCAACCTCTGCGAAGCGAAGCGATCGTGCAAAATCGTATTCCTCACGCTAAGCTGAATGAAATTCACCTTCGAGGCCCCCCGATGCGAAACCTGCCGCCACTAACGGCGCTTCGTGCCTTTGAAGCAGCCGCGCGCAATCTCAGCTTCAAAAGCGCCGCCGAAGAGCTGCGGCCGACGCCCACAGCAATCAGCCATCAGATCAGGCTCCTCGAAGCGATTGTCGGCCAACCGTTGTTTCGCCGTCTCCCTCGACCGCTGTCACTGACAGATGCAGGTGCAGACCTGTATCCCGGACTTCGCGCCGGGTTCGACCGGATCAGCGAAGCAATCCAGGCAGTATCGCGGCCCGTTTCGCAGGGTCTCCGTGTCACCACCACCAACGCTTTCGCGGCCCTTTGCCTGCTACCCCGTCTCGATACTTGGCACCTTGAGTATCAGGACGTCCCGCTGAGCATCATCGGCACCGATGCCGTTCTCGATCTTTCGGCGGGCGAGGCCGACCTTGCTGTCCGGTATGCCCGCACCGCGCCAGCCGACGCCATTTGCGAGATCTGTCGCGACCGCCTTCTTGTCGTGGCAAGCCCAAGGCTGGTTCAGAGCCAGCGTGATCTGTCCCCTGTGGAAATCGCCGGCTATCCTTTGATCGAGGCGGAATGGCCGGATTGGGCCATCGACCCGCCGATGTGGCGAAACTGGTCGCGAGAGGCCCGTCGGCAAGGGCTGGAAGTGCCAGACATGAGCCCCTCGATTCGTTGGAGCTTTCGTGAGGAAGACCATGCGATAGAAGCGGCCATCGCAGGCCAGGGTATTGCGATCTGCAGTGATGTGCTGGCGAAGGACGCTCTGGCCAGCGGCCGGCTGTTTGTCGTTTCGACTGTCGCCCTACCGGGATACGGGTTCTACGCGGTCGCAAGACCAGAGCTTGCAGGCTCCGAGCCAATCCGACGGTTGGTCCAGTGGCTGCGCGGTTTGCAGGAGCGTTGGTAGCAACCTTCTGGAAAGTTGTTTCAAAAGGCCGCGGCCGACGATGCCGAGGTGACGCGAAAACTTCTGCTCAGCGACGATCAAGGCAGGGGTGACGGCCCATGTCGACGATCCCGGCCTTTACGTGTTCAACGCCGTCCACATGCTTCCCGCGGACGGCCCCGGCAGCGTCGTCTGGCAAAGTCACTGGGCGAGCCTCAGCTTTACCATAGTCGACGGCGGGTTGGGCGAATGACCCGCGTCCAGCCTTGCAGGCGGTGGCTGGCACCAGCGGTCTGGGCCACTCTGTCAATCATCACCACGCTGCATTCGCGACCAGCATTCGCGCATGAGGTTCTTCCGACAATTGCGGATTTCACTGTCGCGGACAATCAGCTTGACCTGACCTTGTCGCTTGACGTCGAGGCGCTCATTGCCGGCGTCGACCTATCCTCACCCACCTCCGCGGCCGGTCCGAAGGAAATGGCGGCTTACGAGGCCCTGCGCGCCTCGCCCGCGGCCGCCACTGTCAAGCGGTTCGAACAATTCTGGCCGGAGATGGCTGGCCGGATTTCCCTCAGCGCCGACGGCACCGCGCTGAAACCCACGCTCCGCGCCCTAACCCCGCCCAACGTGACCGAACCCGATCTGGCACGGATCTTCACCCTGACCATGAGCTTCGCCCTACCACCCAGCGCAGAAACCGTCTCGGTCGGCTGGGACGCCGCATTTGGCCCTCTGGTGCTTCGCCAGAATGGCGTCGCCGATCCGTATGACGGATACATCGAACCGGGCAACGTCAGCCCACCGATCCTTGTTTCCGGCGGCGGCGCACCCGGCAGTTGGACAGCGTTCCATCGTTACGTCCTCATCGGATTTGATCACATCGTTCCCAAGGGACTTGATCACATCCTCTTCATCCTTGGGCTGTTCCTCTTCAACGCCCGGCTCCGTCCACTTCTGGCGCAAATCTCCGCCTTTACACTTGCCCATACCGTGACCCTAGCCGCAGCAGCCGCAAATCTTGTCACCATCCCGAGTTCAATCGTCGAGCCTGCCATTGCCGCATCGATCATTTATATCGCCGTGGAAAACATCTTCGCAAAAGGCATGAGCCCCTTCCGTCTGCCGGTCGTGTTCGTGTTCGGATTGCTTCACGGGTTAGGCTTCGCCTCGGTCTTGCAGGAGTTCGGCCTGCCGGACGGCAGCTTCATCGCAGCCCTTCTGGGCTTCAACTTGGGGGTAGAGTTCGGCCAGCTTGCCGTCGTCGGAGCAGCATTCCTTTCGGTCGGAGTCTGGTTCAACCGACACCGCCTTTACCGGACGGTAGTTGTGATCCCAGGATCGGCGCTCATCGGCGCAATTGGCGCGATCTGGCTGATCCAACGGGTGGCCTGAGGCACCGCAGCAGCACGTGTCGCTGTCGTCGAGCTCGCGTGCTTCATCCAAGCGTGGCTGCCTCTCGACGCATTCGGTCGGATCATGCCGACACGCTTTAACCCGCCCAAAGGCAAATGGCCGCCCCCTGGTTCCAATGGTTCCACAGGGGCCTGTCGCCGCGGATGATCATTCTGTCGGCACGGGCGTTTCATGGACAGGCTCTTCCCCATGGGCCTTGGCAAAACCGGGCATCCCACCCCTGCGATGACGATGCGCTGACGGTGACCCGCCAGGTTCGTCCATGACCGGCGAATCATCGGTCAGATCTTGGGACCTTCAGAAAGTGGGGAAAGACCGTGAAGAACATTCAGACAATCAGTGCCATGCTGCTTGGCACGACTATCATTGCAGCCTGTGGCGGCGGAAGCGGTAGCGGGGGCCCGGGCGTGGTATCCCGTTCCGGAAACTCCGATGCGGAAAAGGTGCTTGCGACGGATGCGGGCAACGCCGCCGAAGCGCTGGAGGACGGCATGGTGTTGAAGGCGTCGCAGCGCGCCTCGTCGGGCTGGACGCGGACCTTTGAAGCCGAGACGGCGGAACTGTCGGCGGACTCGACGGCCAGCGTCAGCCGGAATGACGAGGGCGGGCTGGACCTGACCATCGGCGGGCAGACGATCCGCTTCGTCGCGTCGGACCTGAACGCGGAGGGCAACGGCTTCGAATTGCCCGATCGCACGGCAGGCATCTGGTCTTGGGACGGCGAAAACATCGCCGAGGCGCTGGACCCCGCGGCGGGGCGTTACAGCTTGGTGTTCGACTATTTCACTGACAGCGACGACGGCACCGGGCGCAACGGCTTTCTGGTCGTGGGCACCGAAACCGCCGACGCGGATCTGCAGACTCTGCCGACGGCGACCTATGACGGCTACGCCCGGATCCGGGTCGCGCCGACGACGGGGTTCGACGACTACGCCGCCGATGTCTCGGAGGCGCGGGGTGACGTGACGATGGTTGCCAATTTCGGCGCGGGCACCGTCTCGGGCGAAGTGACGAACATGGCCGGTCGCCTGCCCAGACTTGAGGACGAGACCCGCACCTGGACCCCGTTCGATGGCGCGCTGACGATGGAAGAGACCGCGATCACCGGAAACGGCTTTACCGGCGCGATCACGGCCAATGCGGGCTTCAACGCGGCAGTGGGCACCATCGACGCGGGCTCGTCCTATTCCGGCACATTCTTCGGTCCGGGTGGCGAGGAAGTCGGGGGAGGCATCAACCTGACCGGCACCGGCGCCGAGGATGGCCTCGGCTACCTTGGCTACGGCCATTGGCGCGCGTGGCAGCAATAGCCTTCCACTTGGAAAATCTTGGGGAAAGGCAAGGAACGGCCACCGCTCTGGCCTTGCCGGTCTGAACATCGCGGTGGCCCGGTGCGGGCGTGTCCCCAAGTCACACCCGCACCACTTGCGCAAATCTTGGGGGCTATCATGAAACTTCGTCGTCGAACTGTCGAACTGGTCCGGGTTGCGGGCGTGGTTGCACTGATGTGTGTAAGTCTCGCTCGCGCCGACACCCTCGAGGCGGCCTTGCACCGAGGGGACGCGAACGCCGCCCGGGCCGCGCTCGAGGCACAGATTTCCGGCCATCCGGATGCGAACATCCACCGCGCACATCTTGAAGGCCTGATCGCAATGCGCCGGGGCGATCTGCGCAAGGCGGAGGCCGTGTTCCGGTCGATCCTGACCGAGAACCCGCGCTACGAGCCCTCCCGGGTGCAACTGGTCATCGTCCTGGACAAGCTTGGTGATCCCGCAGCCCGGGACGAGGCGCGGCGGCTGGCTGAAACCGCGACCGACAGGCAGCCGCGCAAGGGCATGGCCCGGAAGGTCAGCCCGCAAGATGCGGACACCTCCGGCCTGCAGTTCCGTATGTCCCTCCTGCCATCAAGCAACGTCACGAACGGACCGAAAACCGAAACGGTGCTGATTGGCGGAGTGCCGTTCCGACTTGACCCCGGCTCGCGCGAGGCGGCGGGTACAGGTCTCAGCCTTGGGGTGGTCGCCTGGAAAAGCTGGGGGTTGCGACCGGACTGGCAGCTGACCCTGTCCGGCTCGGCCGACCGGCGCATTTACGACGTTGATGTAAAGCCGAACGAGACGGAAGTAGGAGTGCGTCTGAGCCTGGCTCGCAAGGCACCATGGGGTGGGCTTTCCTTCGGCCCGAGGACTGCCGTCATCTTTCAGGAAAGCGCCTTGGTACGCCGGCAGGCGGGCGTGGGACTGGAAACCGTGGTCCTGTCCGGAAAGAAGACGCGGCTCAGCTTCTCTGCAGAGGTGCTTCGTCAAAGCTTTCCCCAAGCCGCCTACCGCGATGGTACCCTGTCCCGCGCCGTGATCGGTGTGAGGTGGGCCTTAAACCCCGAGACCGTGTTCCACCTGAGCCTTCCCGTCGAGAGGGAGAAGGCCAAGGCCGACCACCTGTCGCATCTTGATCTGGGAATCGAGATCGGAGTGAAATTGCGCCGCGGCCAGATTGGCATCGGTCTTGGCGTTGCAACCAGCGTCAATCGATATGATGGGCTCTATCCCGGCTTCGCCACTGCGCGCGAAGACCGGGAGTCCAGCCTGAAATTGTCCCTCAGCCATGACAAGCTGAATTGGCAGGGCATGGTGCCAGAACTGACCATCACACGCACCCGCCGTGACAGCAACATTCCGCTGCATGACGGCTGGACGACCGATGTGGGCCTCAACCTGGTCAAGCGGTTCTAGCCATGCTGGACAGTCAGAGACCTTCAGTTTCCGCGGGCGTCTTGCCAAAGCCGGGCATCTCATTGCATCCGCTCGGCCGGCGAGGATCGAAGAAATGCTTGCCTCAGACCGGACAAGTGGCCATTCTTTCGGCTTACAAAGAAGCTGTTCAATCATTGTTTCCCGCAAACAAGGGAGCAGAGTTGTCGAAAGCGACGGCAATCTTTGCAGGGCCATTCCGCGTCAGGATTGACGATACGCTGGACATTACCCCGACAAGCCCGTTGCGTCAGGCACTGCTGGCGGTGTTGGTTCTTGCGCCAAGACAGATGAAGGCGCGGAAGGGTCTGCAAAGCATGTTCTGGGGTTCGGCGGATGCAGCGCACGCCGCGGCCAGTCTGCGCACTGCGCTTTACCAGTTGCGCCAAGACCTTGGGCCTTTGGGACCGGACGTTCTGCAAGCCGACCGTCAGACGGTGTCTTTGAGGCCCGGTGTGATCCAGGCCGATCTCGGCGCAACCCACGGATTGGACCTGCTTGAAGGATTGGACCTGCCTCTGGCCGATTGCGACGGCTTCGAGGATTGGCTGCGCACCCTGCGCCAGACCTACAACCAGGCAGACGCTTCGGACAGTGCGACCGCGCCAGCGCCCGTCGGGTCAAGAATCGGGATTTTGCCCCCGCGCGCAGACAGGCCCTTGCACCTCGCCCTGGGCCTCCTGCCGACGCTGCATACCAGCATCGCCCCGGGGCCGGCTCTGGCTCAGGTCGAAGCAACCGTCGACCAGATTGCGCAGTGCCTGAAGGTCTGCACCATGCTGGATGTGCACGACTTCCGCGATCCCTGGGCACGCTCGGTGCCCATGCCGCTGGCCTCGGGTCAGGGTCCGACACATCTGCTCCAATCCCATCTTCAATGCGACAGTGGCGGGGTCAGGTTGCACGTCCGGCTACTTGAGGCCCATACACGCAAGCTGCTATGGCTTTCGCAACCCATTGCGCAATCCGAACTGGATCACGAGGCGACGGCCTGGCGCCTGGGCGAAAGCGTGGTGGAGTGCATGCGTCTTCATCCGCCTGCTGCCGGTGCCCCGGACCTCTTCCCGTTCACAGCGCTTGCAGCGTTATTTTCCCTGGACCCGGACGAAATCGCCCGCGCCGAAGCCCAGCTTCAGCGGATGGTGGCGGACGGGGGGCACCCGGTGCTGGACTGCCTGTTGCTCTTTGCCCAGGTCTTCAAGGTGAACGAGCAATTGGGCTCGTTTGCCGCAATGGACACGGACCAGTTGCTCGACAATCTTGCCGATCTCTCCAGTGCCGATCCTTTGCTGCCGGTCTGTCAAAGCCTGCTTGGCTATGCCCTGCATATGCTGCGGGCTGAAAACGACCTTGCTTTCCACCTGATCGAGAATGCCAGCCGGTTGGCTCCGAATTTTGCATTGAATCTCGATCATCTGGCAGTGGTCCATTTGGTCCGTGGCAACCTTGAGGGCGCCGAGGATGCCTGGCGCCGACTGAACCTGGTCGGCCAGACGAGCCCTTGGCGATATACCTACGACATCACTGGCGCGATGATCCATCTGATGCGCGGAGACCTGCGGCAGTCGCTGTATTTTGCCAATCAGTCCCTGTTCCGAAAGCCGCGATATCTGGCGGCTTTGCGCTATTCGATGATTGGCTTTGCGCTGTCAGATCGCCCCGAGGATGCCGCGCGGATGCTAAGTCGGATAAGGGTGCTGCGCCCCGGTTATGATCTGTCGCACTGGGCCGAAGGTTTCGTCACCCGAATGCCTGTGCATCTGGCAAAACCCGCAGTTCAAAGCCTTCACCGCGTTGAGCTGCTTTAGCATGGTCGGGGGGTAATCACGAATGCAGACGAAGGATATCCAACAGATGCTGACCCGCTTCAGTGTCGTGGTCGACAATGCAAGCATTCGGGTCGAGGATACCAGGGTCGGGTTGAATGAGCTGGTGAAAGCTCTGCAAAATATCGATTTTCTAAGAGATCAGACAGGGCCGGCATTCGACGGGCCATTCCGCGACAAGCTGGATGAAGCTAGTTCGCTGATTGCAGCATTTACATCCCTCAGATCCACCTTGGCCCTAAGCGTGTCGGGTTCGCTGCACAAGGGGCTGCACAAGGGCCTCCACAAAGCCCTGCACAAAGGCCTGCACAAGGGCCTCCACAAGGGCCTGCACAAGGGCACGGGTATAGGCGCAGGCGACATGCAGGCAATCGGAACCACCGATTATTCCTGGCCCGAGATCGACCTGCCGTGGAAACATCATGCGCTCCTGCACCGCTGCCGCGATGCGTTCTGCTGGGACCGCCTGCCGCTGCTACCCCCACCGACGGATGGGGACCGCCTGGGCGAAACGAAGCGGTTGCTTGTCCTGCAGGAAAAACTGCTTGCGCCCGAAAATGCCGACCGTCGCCGTCGCATCCTGCTTGAGGCGAGCAATGATCTGACCGCCTACATGCAGCCGCTTGGCGCGGACGTGAGTGCTCCCTACGGCGCGACAGCCATGCTCTTTCAAATGATCATCTCGCTCGGGGGGGCGATCGGGCAGCACTACAAGGCGCGTTTCATGGCCGCCCGCCCTTCGGTGCTGGAGCCGGACCTGCAGCCATTCCTGCCAGTGCCGGGACATTCGTCCTATCCCTCGAACCACGCGCTGCAATCCTATCTGATTGCAGAAATCTTCGCCAGAACCGTGCCAGAGCATCCGGGGATCCCTGCCCTGTTCCGCGCGGCCAAGGACGTGGCCGAGAACCGGGAATGGGCGGGCTTGCACGTGCCCACCGACACCACCGCCGGCCGCAAGCTTGCCCGGATGGCTATTCCGGTGATCGAGGCGGTCCTGGACGACCAGTTGGCCGCCGTTCGTGAAGAATGGTATTGAGCGGGAGATGGAAATGCGTGGTCTTCCAGAAGAACTGACATTCATTGAAACCATCACCAGGACGGGCGCGGACAACCAGCCCCTCATGAAGGGCTTTCGCCCCGCCTTTCACGCGCTCTGGCATCTGAAGGCCCTTGGAGTGGTCGACGACCTGAAAGGCTTCCACGGGGCATGGGACCAGCATCAGGCGGGCACCGAAGTGCGCGTCGCCGTGTTCGACACGCCAGTCGCCTATGACCACCCCAATCTCGCCGGTGTCATCGACCTGGCGCTGATGCGGGATTTCTCGATCCACGACGACGGCGTCTTCGTGGTGCCAACCGAGGATGGGCCAATCAGAAGAACCCGCGAGCAGCTCGTCGCGGTACTGTCGGAATGGGAAGGCTCACCCACCGCCCGCGTGGCGATTGAAAATGAAACGGCGGGCAACGACCCCCGCCCTGACTGTCGACCGCGTTACTTCGGCGCGCATGGCACGGCGATTGCCGGCCTGATCGGCGCCAGGCCAGCGATCACAAAGATCCGCAGGCCCGCGCTTCGGGGCGACCTGGATAAAGCCTCGGTCGACCAGGATGTCTCGCTGCCATATGCGGGGGTCAACCCGTTCTGCACCATTGTGCCGATCACCATGTCCGCATCGCCCGATCCCCAGATGGTGCTGGCCGCCCTGCAATATGCCCAACTTGTCAAGCCCGACATCGTGGTCATCGCCGCTGCGTGGGAGGACAGAAGGCATCGAAAATCAGCCTGGAATAAGGTCGACGCAGCCCTGCTTGCGCTGTGCAAGAAAAGCGTGGTGCTCTGCGCGGCGGGCAATTCCGGGGACGTTGACCTGGCTTATCCCGCCTGTCTGTCCGTCGAACCCGGCGGCCCCATCGCAGTCACCGCTTGCGACACCGAAGGCAAGGTGCTGGCCTATGCTCCGAACCCCGTAAAGAACGACAATGTGCTCCGCACCCTAAGCAGCTGGTCCGAGGCATATTCCGCCGACGGGGTGACATGGGACCCTTGGAAGGCGATCGACCCGATGGTCATTCAGCCTTGCGAAGACCCGGTGCTGAAGGGCAAGAGTGTCGAACTTCCTGCAGAGACCCTTATCTCGCTCGATGTGCCCGGGCCATATGGTTACAACCCCTCGCCCTACCGCTATCGCCCGACCGGGGACCGGCCGCATTTTGACATCGGCTCGCTCTACTGCCGCTTTTCGGGCACCTCTGCCTCCACCGCCCTTGCAGCCGGCCTGATCGGACTTGCGATCCAGGAGCGCCGCAAGACCGAAGACCAGATCAAGGCGCCAGCAACCCTGAAACCGGGGAAGAAGGCCCTGAGTTACGAGGAGGCAAAGCAGTTGTTCAGGTAGTCATCGCGGGCCGCGACGCAGTCGTCAGGCCGCGCGTGGCCAGCGACGGTGCAGATCGTCGATCACGATGGGATGAGAGTGGTGCGGGCCGTGCTCGGCCAGATGCGGGTGATCGGGCGGCAGGTCTGGATGATCATGCGGCAGCACCCCGTCATCCCGCGCGGGCCAGATGCGCGGGACAGCGACAAGCCCCACCGCACCGATCCCCGCCAGCACCATTGCTGCCACAGAGAGCCCGGCCCCGGCACCGATCCATCCCGCCAGGGGATAGGTAGCCAGCCAGCAGGCGTGGCTCAGCGCGAACTGCGCGGCGAAGACCGCGCCCCGGTCGGCCGCCCGTGCCGACCGGTTGATGATCCGACCGATCGGCGTCTGGGTAAGAGAGAAACCGAACCCGATCAGCGCCCAAAGCGCGACCAGACTTGCCAGCCCGCCGACCAGAGGCACCAAAGCTACGCCCCCGACCATCAGTGCTGCACCTCCGATCATAACCGGGCGGTCGGCCAGTCGGTCCAGAATGCGCGGCAGCAGGACCGCCGCCAGCATCGACCCCGCGCCGAAGCCGGCAAAAGCCAGCGCGACCGACTCCTCGCCCAGGTTCAGGCGGGCCTGCACCAGCACCACCGTGTTGACATAGACCATCGCCCCCGCAGCGGCGACGGCGGCTTCCATCACCATCAGCCCCCGCAACCGCGGTGTTGCGGTGTAGATGCGCAGGCCCTTCGTCACATCGGCCCAGAAGTGCCCAGGCTCGCCCCGCACGCGGTCTGGCAGGCGCACTGTCACGACAAGAAGGGCCGAGGCGATGAACCCCGCAACTGTCCCGAGGAAAAGAACCGGGAAGCTCACCATTGTGAGCAGCAGCGCCGCGATCATCGGCGAGGCCAACTGCTCCAGATCCTCGGTCAGCCGCAACAGTGACAAAGCGTTGGTATAGTCGTTCTCGTCCTTCAGGACGTCCGGGATCACCGCCTGAAAAGCCGGTGTGAACCCCGCCGACGCGGCCTGCAGG
>JANOCQ010000074.1:0-53734 GCA_031412255.1 Paracoccaceae bacterium
TACCGCCGCGACAACCCGGAGGCTCCGGTGACGGGCACCCACTACCTGATCGCCGACCACCCCCGCGGCCCCTGGCGCATTGCGCCGGGTGCGTTCCTGGACGGGGCCGAGCCCTGCCGCCGCTACGCCGCCCGCATCGTCGACGGCCCGCAGGGTCTGGTGATCCTGGGCTTTGCCGACAGCGGCAAGGCGACCTTCGGCGGCTACGTCATGGACCCCGAGCCGGTCTCCATCGGCCCGGACGGACTTCTGCACGTCGAAACCCTCGCACAGGCGGCGGAGTAGCACATGGCCCGGATTTCCCTTCAGAACCTAAAGAAAAGCTACGGCCAGACCCATGTCATCAAGGGCGTGGACATCGAGATCGAAGACGGTGAGTTCTGCGTCTTCGTCGGCCCGTCGGGTTGCGGGAAATCCACCCTTCTGCGGATGATCGCGGGGCTGGAGGACATCTCCTCGGGCGAACTCAGGATCGGCGAGAAGGTGGTGAACGAGCTGCCGCCCGCCGAACGCGGCGTGGCGATGGTGTTCCAGTCCTACGCCATTTTCCCGCATATGACGGTGCGCGAAAACGTGGCTTTTGGTCTGACGATCTCGGGCGCGTCGAAAGAGGAAAAGGAAGCCAAGGTCGCCGAGGCCGCGCGCATCCTGCAGATGGAGCATCTTCTGGATCGCCGCCCGTCCCAGCTTTCCGGCGGCCAGCGCCAGCGCGTCGCCATCGGTCGCGCCATTGTCCGCAAGCCGCAGGTGTTCCTGTTCGATGAGCCGCTGTCGAACCTCGACGCCGCCCTGCGGATGGACATGCGGATGGAGATTGGCAAGCTGCACCAGCAGTTGGGCGCGACCATGATCTACGTGACCCATGACCAGGTCGAGGCGATGACCTTGGCGGACAAGATCGTGGTCCTGAAGGACGGCATGGTCATGCAGATCGGCGCGCCGATGGACCTCTACCACGACCCGGCGAACCTGTTCGTCGCAGGTTTTCTGGGTGCGCCGTCGATGAACTTTCTGAAGGTCAAGGTGCAGGGGGTGAACGGCGGCAAGGTGCTGGTGTCGAACGCCGCGCTGGACCCGGTCGAGGTGTCAGGCAAGCGCGCCTTGTTCAAGGTCGGGGATGAGGCCATCCTGGGCCTGCGTCCGCAGTATCTGGGGGTCGCACCGGGGGCGGGGCGCTTGCATGGTGCGGTGGCGCTGACCGAACGCCTGGGGGCCGAGACTGTCGTCGAGATCGCGCTCAAGGATGGCAATCCGCTGATCGCGGCCCTGTCACACGACGCGGTGTTTAAGATCGGGGCGCAGATGAACCTCGATTTCGACCCCGACAAGGCGCATCTTTTCCCGAACGAACCCGGCGCGGGAAGTGTTAACAAACACTGAACGTCCGCGACCAAGTTGTTGATTTTAAATGGGTTCTGGGTTTTGTCCACCGTGGACACGATTCGCCGGACTCCTCTCAGCCCACCGCCTGCCGCACCGCCGCCGCCCACTGCTCCCGCCGCCGGACCCGGACCTCGGTCGGCATTTCCGGGGTCAGGACCGTCCCCCCCTCCGGCAAGGCCAGGCTGACCCCCGCCCCGGCCATCGCCATCGCCGCCGCCCCGAAGGCCCCGATCTCCTCGATCCCCGAGACGCGGACCGGCCGCCCGATCAGGTCCGCCTGCAGCTGCATCAGAAACGCGTTCGCCGAAGCTCCCCCATCGGCACGCAGCTCCGCCAGAGGCTGCCCGACATCCGCCTCCATGGCCTCCAGGACATCCGCAATCTGCTGCCCGATCGCCTCGAAGGTGGCCCGCGCCAGGTGGGCCGGCGTCGTTCGGTGCGTCATCCCCGCCACGATCCCCCGCGCCGCATCATTCCAGTGCGGAGCTCCTAGCCCGGCCAGAGCCGGGACAAAGGTCACGCCCGCCGCGTCCGGCACGGTCTGGGCCAACTCCGACAGCGCCGCCGCATCGCCCACCCCAAGCAGCTCCGCCATGAAAGCCGCCGCCTGCGCCGAGACGGTGATGTTCCCCTCCAGCGCGTGGGCCGTGCCGTTCCGGTCGGTCCAGGCGATGGTCCCGGAAAGTCCGTGGCGTGATGCGGTCCGGGCGGGGGTCAGGGTCATCAGCGATGATCCGGTCCCATAGGTCGCTTTCACCGCCCCCGGCTCGCGGATGCCGTGGCCGTAAAGGGCCGCGTGGCTGTCGCCCATCATCGCTCGGATCGGAATATCCGAAGGCAGCGCCGTCGTGCCCCCCACCGTCGCCCCGAACAGGCTGTCCGATGCCAGCGGGCTGGGCAGGCAGTCCACTGGTGCACCGAAAATGGCACCAAGTTCCGGGGAAAATTCCAGCGTTCGGGTATCGAAAAGCTGCGTCCGGCTGGCGTTGGAGTGGTCGGTGGCGAAGGATGCGCCGTCGGTGAGCTTCCAGAGAAGCCAGCTGTCCACGGTGCCAGCGCGGAGGCGGCCCTGGGTGTGGAGATCTTTGGCGGCGGGCACGTTGCGCAGGACCCAGCCGAGTTTGGAGGCGGGAAAGAGCGGGTTGATGCCAAGGCCCGTTGCACCGATGACCTGCGGGTCGTGGCCTGCGGCGATGAGGGCGGCACAATCCTCGGCGGTGCGGCGGCATTGCCAGATCGGGGCGGGGCAGATCGGCTGGTTGGTGGCGCTGTCCCAGAGAACCAGGGTCTCGCGCTGGTTGGCGATGGCGATGGCGTCGGGTAGTCCGGTGTCGGCGACGATCCGCGCGATGACCGCCTGGACCGAGGCCCAAATGTCGTCGGCCGATTGCTCAGCCCAGCCGGGGCGGGGGTAGCTGGTCGTCAGCGGGGTGGATGCGCGGGCGAGGATGTGGCCCGCCTGGTCGATCAGGAGGGCCTTGGTGTTCGTCGTGCCCTGGTCGATGGCAAGGACACGCATGCGTCAGACTTTCCGCTTCAAGGCCCGGTGGGCGGCGGCGGCGATGCCCTCGGGGGTCAGGCCGTATTCCCTGAACAGCCATTCGACCGATCCGGTGGGCAGAAAGCCGGGGAAGCCTACCCGTTCGACCGGGACGGGGCGATGACTTGCGGTAAACTCGGCTACCGCGCCGCCCAGGCCGCCGCGGACGGAGGCTTCCTCGACGGTGACGATCGCCCCGGTCGCGGCGGCGGCGTGGAGGGCGGCTTCGTCCAGCGGGTTGATGGTGGAGAAGTTGAGGACTCGGGCCTGGATGCCGTCGGCTTTCAGAAGGTCGGCGGCTTTGGCTGCCAGGTGGACAGTGGTGCCGCAGGCGATGATGGTCAGGTCATGGCCCTGACGGACGACCTCAGCCTGGCCGGGACGGAATTGGCGGTTCGGTATGGTCAGGTCGGGGACGGGCATCCGGGACAGGCGCAGGTAGACCGGGCCTTCGTGTTTCGCGGCCCACTTCACCGCCTCCGCCGTTTCCCAGGCGTCGGCCGGGACGATGACGGTGAGGTTGGTCAGCGGGCGAAGCCAGGCGAGATCCTCGATGGAATGGTGGGTCGCGCCCAACTCGCCGTAAGCGATGCCGGAGGATTGCCCGACGAGCTTCACGTTGAAATTGGCATAGGCGATGTCGGCCTTGACCTGCTCCAGCGCGCGTCCGGTGATGAAACAGCTGGCCGCCGATACAAAGGGGATGCGGCCGCCGTTTGCAAGACCTGCGCTGACGCCGACCATCACCTGCTCGGCGATGCCGACGTTGATCAGGCGGTCGGGGAACTTCTTCTGGAAGCTGTTCAGCTTCGATGACCCGACGGAGTCGTTGACCACAGCCACGATGCGGGGGTCGGCCTCGGCCAGGTCTTCCAGCGTGGCAACCCAGGCATTGCGGCAGTCCTGGAATCCGGCGGCGGTGATTGGAGCCTGCGCCATCAGACAAGCTCCTTCATCGCTTGGGCGAACTGCGCGTCGTTCGGGACGCCGTGGTGCCAGGAGGCGACACCTTCCATGAAGCTGACGCCCTTGCCCTTGGTGGTGTTGGCGATGATGCAGCGGGGTTTGGTGTCGGGGGCGGCGGAAAGGACGGCGAGGAGGGCGGCTTGGTCGTGGCCGTCGACCTTAAACACATCGAAGCCGAAGGCGCGGTACTTGTCATCCAGCGGATCGAGGCCCGAGGTTTCCTCGGTTCCGGCGCCCTGTTGCAGGCGGTTGCGGTCGATGATCAGGGTCAGGTTGGACAGCTTGCGGTGGCCTGCGACCATCGCGGCCTCCCAGTTCGCGCCCTCTTGCTGCTCGCCGTCGCCGGTGAGGACGAAGGTCCGGTAGCTGGCCCCGGTGATCTGGCCTGCGATGGCAATACCGGTGGCGACGGGGAAGCCGTGGCCGAGGGGTCCGGTGTTGGTCTCGACGCCGGGAAGGTAGTTGCGGTTGGGGTGGCCGTTCAAAAGGGATTTGGGCTGCATGTAGGTCGGCAGCCAGTCCTCGGGGAAGTAACCCGCCGCGCAGAGGGCGGAGTAAAGCGCGCCCGTGGCATGGCCCTTGGACATGACGAAACGGTCACGGTCGGGCATGTCCGGGCGCGTGGGGTCGTAGTTCATAACGCCGAAATACAGCGTGGCAAGGATGTCCGTCGCCGAGAAGTCGCCGCCCGGATGGCCCAGTTGTGCGCGGTGGACCATGGTGAAGGCGGTCCGCCGCATCCAGAGCGCCTTGTCCCGGATCAGGGAAAGCTTGTCATTTGTCAGCATCTTAGAACCTGTTCGGGAAGGTCAGTTGCGGCTCGGGCTCTTGCCCGTGATGGTAGATCGGCCAGCCGAGGTAGCGGGTGACGGTTTCGTTCACCACCTCGGCATGGTGGCCGCGGACCATCGCGACGTGATGTTCAAACCCGTTCTGCGTCACGAACTTCAGAAGTTTCCGCAGACCCGCGACGCGGGTCGTGGCGATGCCGCCGTCCATTGCGAAGGGGTGGTCGGTGAACTCACCTTCGCCAAGGTAGCACTTCACAGTGCCGCGCCGGTCGTCGGTGGACAGACGGAAATAGGTCATCGGGCCGGGCTTTACCTTGCCCTTGACCGCGCCGAAGCATTTCGACCGGCCGATGCTTTCGCCCAGCACGTCCAGCTCTCCCACTTCGGGCGTGTCACCGATGAAGGTCTTCGGGAAGTTGCCGCAATGGGTGCAGACGCAGAGGTCTTCCTCGTGGGCGTAGTTGTTGTTCCAGTCGAGGATCGCCGGCGGCGCGCCGGAAGCGAGGGCGAGGGCATACATGGACAGGGCACCCATGATGTCGACCTCGCAGGCCGAGGGCATCAGGTCTTCGCCCATCATCGACATCGTCAGGCAGGTGGCGCAGCCGAAGTTGTCCTGCAGGGACCGCCAGCACTGGATGGCACTGGCGTCGCAGCCGTTCTCAACAATCCAGCGGTTGACAGCGAGGGTCCAGCGGGCCTGTTTCTCGATCTGGGCGGGCTGGATGTGGGCCGGAATGTTACCGTAGGTCTTGACCTTCTGCAGCGTGGTCAGCAGGGCTGGATCGTCGGGTTGGATGGCGGATGCGGCCCCCATCATTTCGCTGAGGTCCACGGTCACGACCGTGACGCCTGCCGCTTGCAGCAGTTTCTCGCTGTAGCGCATCGTCTGGAACGCACCGGTCCGCGCACCGATGGAGCCGAGGCGGGCGTTGCGCAGGCCCTTGACCGTGCGGCAGGTCCGGGCGAAACGGTCGAGGTCGCGGCCAAACTCCTCACCCCAGGTGTCGCAGGTGTGGTTCGTGGTTTCGGTGAAAGGAACGCCGTACTGCCAGAAGTTGTTGGTGACGCTGATCTTGCCGCAGAACGCATCGCGGCGTTCTGAGACCGAGACTCTGGAAACCTCGTCATTGCTGGCCTGCAACAGGATCGGGACGTTCAGCCGGGCGCGGTTCACCAGTTCGGCGACCGCGATCTCATCTCCGAAGTTGGGCAAGCAGATCACCAAGCCGTCGATCCGGTCTGCGTTCGCCTTGAAGTGGGCCGCGTAGAGGTCGGCGTCGGCAATGGACTGAACGGCCCCGTTGGCGGTCGCCTCGAACGGCAGGATCACCGCGTCGATGTTCAGCTTTGTCAGTTGCGCGAGCACGTCATCGCGCGCCGCCTTGCAGGGCGCAGGGCTGAAGAAGGCGCGACTGCCGATAACGACGCCAAGGCTGATCCGACGTTGGAAGATGGTCGCCATAAGTCCCTCCCCGTGCTGCGTTCAGGCGCAGATGGTTTCGAATGCTTTCGATTACTGGGTTCTATCGCGATTACGCCCTGCATACAAGCCGAAGACGGTTGGCCTTTCGGTTTCGTTCCTTTACGATGGGGTTCGAACATTTTCACTTCGGGGATGACCGTGCTGAAACCGAAGACCGAGGCTGCCCGGCAGGAACCTGTCACGGGGTTGTTGTCCGAACCGCGCAGGCGGCGGATTCTGGACTGGATACAAGAGGAAGGCTCGGCCAGGGTGCGCGATCTGGCCGTCGCGTTCCAGGTTTCGGAGGCGACGATCCGGCAGGATCTCGAGCGGCTGGAGACGGAAGGTCATATCACCCGCGAACATGGCGGGGCGTTCCTGAACACCGTGCCGGCGCAGGTCGGCACGATGACACTGCATCACCAGGACAACATGGAGCAGAAACGCCGCATCGGGGCGATGGCGGCGGAACTGGTCAAGGATGGTGAGACAATCATCCTGGATGCCGGAACGACGACCACCGAGATCGCGCTGCGGCTGGTGGCGCGGAAGAACCTGACGGTGATCACCAACGCGCTTAACATCGCGATCATCCTGGGCGCGGTGCCGGGGAACGCCGTCCACATGCCGGGCGGTCAGTTCAAGGCACCGACGCTGTCGCTTTCGGGCGACAAGTCGGTGGAATACTTCCGCAACATCTTTGCGGGCAAGCTGTTTCTGGCGACCGCTGGCGTCGCGCTGGATGCGGGGCTGACCTATCCGTCCTTTGCCGACCTGCAGTTGAAGGAAGCCATGATCAACGCGGCGAGCCGGACCTACCTGGTGGCCGACAGCAGCAAGATCAACAAATCCAGCTTCACGCGGCTGGGCTCGCTGGAGATGATCCACTCCTTCGTGACTGACGGCGGGATATCCGAGGCGGATGCCAACGCCTTCCGGGCGCGCGGAATAGAGATGCTGATCGCCTGAGCACCGCTCGTCGATGACTTCGTCACTCCTCGCTGGGGCCGGTCCCGACGAGAAGACGAAGGCGCACGAGGAGGTGTCAAAGGCGCAAGGCTAAAGCCCACCGATGGCGGAGGAGAGCCGGAAGCTGATCGCCTCGGCGATGTGGGGCTTGCGGACCGTGGCGCTTTCATCGAGGTCGGCGATGGTGCGGGCAACGCGCAGCACGCGATGATAACCGCGTGCGGACAGTCCCATCCGCTCGGCCACGCGGGAGATCAGGGCCTTTCCATCAGCGTCGGGGGCCGCGTGCTCCTCAAGAGCGCTGCCTTCCAGATCAGCGTTGACGCGCAGTTCGGGCGCAGCCTCGAAGCGGACGCTCTGGCGGTCGCGGGCGGCGGCGACACGTGTGGCGATAGTGGTGGAGCTTTCGCCGGACGAGGGCAGATCGAGGTCGGCGAATGCGACGGGCGGAACCTCGACGCGAAGGTCAAAGCGGTCGATCAACGGGCCGGAAATGCGGCCGAGGTAATCCTCGCCGCAGATCGGCGCACGACCGCAGGCGCGGTTGGGGTCCGACAGGTAGCCGCATTTGCAGGGGTTCGCGGCCGCGATCAACAGGACGCGGCACGGGTAGCGGATTTGGGCATTGGCGCGGGCGACCATGACGGTGCCGGTCTCGATCGGCTGGCGCAGGGTGTCCAGGACGGTGCGGGGAAATTCCGGGAACTCGTCCAGAAAAAGGACGCCGTTGTGGGCCAAGCTGATCTCGCCTGGCTTTGCACCCCGGCCCCCGCCGACGATGGCAGCCATCGAGGCGGTGTGGTGGGGCTCGCGGAACGGGCGGTCGCGTGAGATGCCACCTTCAGTCAAAAGGCCGGCAAGGGAGTGGATCATCGAGGTTTCCAGCGCCTCGGTGGCAGAGAGCGGCGGCAGGATGCTTGGCAGGCGGGCGGCCAGCATCGACTTGCCAGACCCGGGGGTGCCCACCATGAAAAGGTGGTGTCGTCCGGCTGCGGCGATTTCAAGTGCGCGCTTGGCGCGTTCCTGCCCCTTCACTTCACGAAAGTCGCGCGGACTGACAGATCGCACCACTTCGCCGGCTTCCGCGGGCACCAGCGGTGTCCGGCCGGTGTAGTGATGCAAAACTTCGGCCAGAGAGGCGGCGGCGAGGACTTGCGTGGCACCCACCCAGGCGGCCTCGGCCCCGCATGCCTTGGGGCAAAGGAGGGCGCGGTCTTCCACGGCGGCGGCCATCGCCGCCGGAAGGGCACCGGCCACAGCAACAAGGCGACCGTCAAGCGACAACTCTCCGAGAGCCACGGTGCCTTCCACGTCTTCGCGGGGAATGATGTCCAGGGCGGCCAAAAGAGCAATGGCGATGGGCAGGTCGAAGTGCGAGCCTTCCTTGGGCAGGTCGGCGGGAGAGAGGTTGACGGTGATCCGCTTGGCGGGAAGGGCGATCGACAGAGCCTGAAGGGCGGCCCGCACGCGTTCCTTGGCCTCGGTCACCGCCTTGTCGGGCAGGCCGACGAGGGTGAAGGAGGGCGAGCCGGGCGACACGGCACATTGCACCTCCACCAGGCGGGCTTCGACACCTTCGAAGGCCACAGTGTAGGCGCGAGCGGTCACGCGCGGTGCCTGTGGGCAACGACGGGTGTTGAAAGGAGCGCGTTCCGCGCAAGCCTTTTGTCTCGCCTCTGCGCGCAAAGGGCGCGCAACCGGCTAAGGACTGCTTCGGTCCGGGACACTTGCGGACAGAAAATGTGCTGTTTCGTTCCGACCCGTGACATGCGCCCCACCCGATTCACCTTAGTTAACGGGTAAGCCGGAATGGTTTACGAATGGTAAAGGGCCATGAACCTGGGCCAGGCCTCGGCGTCGGCAAGGGTCTTGTCGCGGCAGAAGGCGTTGCAGAACCCGAAGCGTCGGCCGTAAAGTTCAAGCGCATGGGTCACGGGCTTGCCGGAGTAGGGGCAGGTGGCATTCACGGTGTCGGCGCAGTCGACTGCCCTTGCAGGCAGGGGGATCGGGCCGGGCCAATCCCGCCTGGAATAATCGCGACGGTAGAAGTCCTGATCCGCGCCGTCGATGAGGCCCATCGAGCGCCAGCGGCGGAAGCTGGGGTGCGCAAGGTGGGCGTTGACGTAAAGCATCGTCTCGGGGGTCACGGGCAGATTGTAGCCGGCGATCCGGGCCGCGACGGGGGCAAAGAAGGCGTCGGCAGCGGAATAGGCCCCACAAAGCCAGGCGGTCGAGGATTTCGTGGTCGTTCGAGCCCATGACCACAGCGTTTCCAGGCGGCGGAGGTCGGCGAGGACATCAACGGGGGGCTGGCAGTCAGAGTAGCTGACCCGAAGGTTCATGGGGCAGTGCGAGCGCAAGGCGGTGAAGCCTGCGTGCATTTCAGCGGCAAGGACTCGGGCGGTGGCACGCGCATGGGGCTCGGCGGGCCAGATCCCGGAGTCGGGATGGCGGGTGGCCAGTTCCTCGGCGATGGCGATGGTTTCGGGGACTATGGCACCGTCGGGCGTGCGCATGGAGGGTGCGGTTTTCGCAGGGACGAAATCCTGCAGCACGGTGGCAAGCTCGTTGGTATAAAGCCGGGCGGAGATGGTTCGCACCGGGATACCGAAGGCATCGAACAAGAGCCAGCCACGCAAGCTCCAACTGGAATAGGCGCGGTCGCCGATCACGAGATCATAGGTCATATTGCGTGTCCTTTTTCCACACTGGACCCGAATGTGACCGGATAGTGAAACGATGAATTGTGCGATTGCGGATCACGGTCGGTGATTGATTGCCAGCACGTCCGGCGGTGAGAGCGTCAGGCAGGTTACAGAGAGGTTGTCGATCTTGTGTGCAAAGACCTGACCGGCAGTCATGCCTCCCGCGCGTTGGAGAGCGGCGAGGATCGGGCCGAAATGGGCGACAACGATCACGTGGGGAGCAGTCCCCTGCAGACGATCCAGAGCGGACCAGGTCCGAGCGGTGAGGTCGTTCCAGCTTTCGCCGCCCGGCGGACGGAGGTCGCCGGGCGTTTCCCAGAAGGCGCGGATCAGGTCAGGGGTTTCTGCTTCGACTTCTGCGAAGCCACGCCGCTCCCATTGGCCGAAATGGATTTCTCGCAATGCGGGGTCATGGGGTAGACGCAGGCGGGGGCCAAGGGCGTCGGCGGTAGCCACGGCGCGGGAAAGGTCGGACGAGATCAGGGGCGCAGCCGCGGGCAGGTGGGATGAAAGACGCTCAACGGCGGCGGTATCGGAAAGGTCCGCAGCGAGGTCGGTCCAGCCGATCATCGACTTGGCATGGGTGGGGCCATGGCGGACGAGCCAGAAGCGGGTCACGGCAGTCGGCCTTTCAGGACCAGTGGCAGTCCGGCGATCACCGTGACGGCAAGGTCTGCCTCGGCGGCCAGTCGCTGATTGAGGCGGCCCTGTTCGTCACGGAAGCGACGAGCCAGGGCATTTTCAGGAACAATACCCCAGCCTGTCTCGTTGCTTACCATGACGACAGGGGCTGGGCAGGCAACCAGCGCAGCAATGAGGTGGGCGGTCTCGGCTGCGAGGTCGTGGTCGGCGAGCAGGTGGTTCGTCAGCCAGAGAGTGGCGCAATCGACAAGGATTGCTTCTTCTGCCCGGG
Organism: Paracoccaceae bacterium; assembly: GCA_031412255.1. Taxonomy (GTDB): domain Bacteria; phylum Pseudomonadota; class Alphaproteobacteria; order Rhodobacterales; family Rhodobacteraceae; genus Tabrizicola. Next base: position 10,733 of record JANOCQ010000074.1, read on the forward strand.
CCGCGGCAAGGGCGCCGCCAAGATCGAGGGGTGCTTCGACCGTGGTCCAGTTGGCACCCCGGCCGTCCCGGTGCAGTGCGATGCGGGCGCGCATTTCGTCATCCCAGGCTTCGGCAGTTGCGATGTAGCGCCGGGGACGACCTGATTGAACGACTAGGCGCTCGGCTAACGCCGATTTTCCCGAGCGGGCGCCGCCGACGACAAGAGTGAGAGGCGGAAGTGATCCGGTCACGCGGGAGCTCCGTAGAAGAGACAAAAGCAGACAATAACGCTGCGGCAGGATGATCTGGAGGTGGTCATGGCACTTGACGGATATACCGACCTGAACGTGTCGCGCCAAGCGATGAAGGCCGAGTTGCTGGATGCCGAAACCGAAACGCGTCTGGCCCGGGCATGGCGGGACCACCGGGATGAACGGGCACTTCACCGGCTGATCACGGCCTACATGCGGTTGGCGATCAGCATGGCTGCCAAGTTCCGCCGCTACGGCGCTCCGATGAACGACCTGATCCAGGAAGCCTCGCTTGGTCTGATGAAGGCTGCCGACAAGTTCGACCCCGAACGCGGCGTGCGGTTTTCGACCTACGCGGTCTGGTGGATCAAGGCATCGATCCAGGATTACGTCATGCGCAACTGGTCGATGGTGCGCACCGGGTCCACCTCCAGCCAGAAGGCGCTGTTTTTCAACCTGCGTCGGGTCCAGGCCAAACTGGAGCGTGAGGCCTCGCAGCGGGGTGAAACTCTCGACCAGCACCAGTTGCGCCAGCTGGTGGCGGCCGAGGTGGGCGTTCCGGTCCACGACGTCGAGATGATGGAAGGCCGTCTTTCGGGCTCTGACTACTCCTTGAACGCTACCCAGTCCTCGGACGAGGACGGTCGTGAATGGATCGACGCGCTGGAAGACGACGGCGTGCAGGCTGCGGAAGCGGTGGAAGGTGAACATGACGGTGCGCATCTGAGGAACTGGCTGGTCAAGGCGATGCAGGGGCTGAATGCGCGGGAACGCTACATCGTGGCCGAGCGAAAGCTGAAGGAAGAGGGTCGGACGCTGGAATCTCTCGGCGAAGAGCTGGGCTTGTCCAAGGAACGTGTGCGCCAGCTGGAGGCGGCGGCCTTTGCCAAGATGCGGCGCAGCCTGGAGAACCAGTCGCGCGAGGTGCGCCACTTCCTCGCCTGAGGCTTGACGGCGGCGCGTGCTGTGGCGGATCATCTGCGTCGGGAGGAGGCTGTACCATGCCTGGTCCTACGCTGACGGCCGAACAGATTGCCCGAGTGCACCGTCCGATGTCGGACGCGGGGCCAGCCCCGGGCGTCGAGCAACAGACGGACGCCGATTATGCGGAGTGGGTCGATCGCACGCTGCAACAGCATCCCACGCCAAGGGCACCCATCCAGCTTTTCGCCTATGGCTCGCTGATCTGGAAACCAGAGATCGAGCACCGCGCCGAGCGGCCCGCCGTTGCGCAGGGCTGGCATCGGTCGTTCTGCCTTCGGATGCACCGGTTTCGCGGCACGGTGGACCAGCCCGGACTGATGATGGCGCTGGATCGGGGCGGGCAGTGCCGGGGCGTCATCCTGGAACTTCCGCCTGAAGATCCGGCCGTGCAGCTTGACCGGCTGTTCCGGCGCGAATTTACTGTAAAGCCGATCAACTCGATGCCCCGCTGGCTGACGGTCTCGACGGCCGAGGGGCCAGTGCAGGCGCTGGGCTTCGTGATGAACCGCGCCTCGCCCTATTACGCCGGGCGGCTCTCGTCCGAGGAAGTGGCTTGGACCCTTGCGCGTGCCTGCGGCCATTGGGGAACCGGCGCGGAGTATCTTCTTAACACTATCACGCAGCTTGAAGCGCGGGGAATCCGCGACGCCGGTCTTTGGCGTCTGCAGGCGCTGGTGGCGCGGGAGATCGACCAGATCGCCCCACGACCTTGAGTTTGCCGGTCCGGACCCCTACACCTTGGGGCAAGCCGTCTGGGGGACCTGCCGATGTTGGCTGGCAAGCGCATACTTCTGATCATCGGCGGCGGGATCGCGGCCTACAAGGCGCTGGAACTGATCCGGCTGATCCAGAAGGCGGGCGGTTCGGTCACGCCGGTGCTGACCCGCGCGGGGTCCGAGTTCGTGACGCCGCTGTCGGTGGGCGCGCTGGCGAAGTCAAAGGTGCACGCGGCACTGTTCGACCTGACCTCCGAGGCCGAGATGGGGCATATCGAGCTTAGCCGTTCTGCCGATCTCTTGGTCGTGGCACCGGCGACGGCGGACCTGATGGCGAAGATGGCCTCGGGGCGGGCGGACGATCTGGCCTCGACCCTGCTGCTGGCGACGGACAAGCGGGTGCTGGTGGTGCCAGCGATGAACGTGCGGATGTGGCAGCATCCGGCAACGCAGCGGAACCTGGGCGTCCTGCGCTCGGATGGGGTGCTGATGGTTGGCCCGGACGAGGGCGAGATGGCCTGCGGCGAGTATGGTCCTGGGCGGATGGCGGAACCGGCGGTGATTGTCGAAGCCATAGCGACAGCCCTGGGCGGGGGGCCTTTGGCGGGAAAGCATGTGATCGTCACCTCGGGCCCGACACATGAACCCATAGACCCGGTGCGTTACATCGCCAACCGCTCGTCGGGCGCGCAGGGCGCGGCGCTGGCGGCGGCACTTCGGGACCTTGGCGCGCGGGTGACTTTCGTCACGGGGCCGGCGGTGGTGCCGCCTCCTGCCGGGGTCGAGGTCGTCCGGGTGGAAACCGCGCGCGAAATGGCGGTCGCCGTCGAAGCGGCGCTACCCGCGGATGCGGCGGTGATGGCCGCGGCGGTCGCGGACTGGCGGGTGGAAAATTCCTCGGGTCAGAAGCTGAAGAAGGACGGCTCGGGCAAGGCCCCGGCGCTGGAGTTCGCCGAGAACCCGGACATCCTGGCTGCGGTGTCGAAGGGCGCGCGGCGGCCTCGGTTGGTGGTGGGCTTTGCGGCAGAGACGGTGGACGTGGTGGCCCACGCCACCGCCAAGCGGGCGCGCAAGGGCTGCGATTGGATCGTGGCCAACGACGTCTCGCCCGCCACGGGCATCATGGGAGGGCCGGAGAACGCGGTCACGCTGATTTCGGACGCAGGCGCCGAGACCTGGCCCCGGATGGGCAAGGACGCGGTCGCGCGGAAGCTGGCGGCGCGGATTGCCGAAGTGCTGCGCTGAGACAAGTGCCTCCGGCGGGGATATTTGGGCAAAGATGAAAGGGCGGGTGATGGGACCTGTTGTGCAGGTGCTTTGGGAAGACTGGGCCGACCGGAGTTTGCCATTGCCCGTCTATCAGACGGCGGGGGCGGCAGGGGCGGACCTTTGTGCGAACTTCCCCGAATGCCAGCGCGAGACTGGGCTGTCTCTGGCCCCGATGGGGCGGGCGATCTGTCCCACGGGGGTTCGGGTCGCGATCCCGGAAGGGTACGAGATGCAGGTCCGCCCCCGGTCCGGGCTGGCGTCGAAGCATGGGATCACGCTTCCGAATACGCCGGGGACCATCGACAGTGATTACCGGGGGCCGCTCGGGGTGTCCTTGATCAACCTGGGAACCGAGCCTTACACCGTGCGGCACGGCGACCGCGTGGCGCAGGTGGTCGTCGCGCCGGTTGTGCAGGTTGGGTTCACGGTGGTGGACACGCTGGACGAGACAGAGCGGGGCGTCGGCGGCTTCGGGTCGACCGGGTTGCGCTCGTGATCGGGCTGCTGGGTTTCGTCGGGTTATGGGCGGTCGGGCGCTGGCGGAACTGGGGGACGCGGTGGTGGTGGCTGGCGGTGGGGTGGTGGATGATCCTGATGATCGCCCATCTGCCGATCCCGGTGGAGAACCCCGTGGCGCGCGTGGTTGGGGGTGATTTCAGGGGCTGGACAGTCTTCGGCCTGCTGGCTGCGGTGGCGCTGGGCTACCGGGAGCTCCTTCGGGCGCTGCGGCGGCGGAAAGGCGAGGAGCCGGTGGCCGCGCCTGTCAGGGGGACCTTCCGCGAGGTCGAGCTGGACCGCTATGCCCGCCACATCATCCTGCGCGAGATCGGGGGGCCGGGGCAGAAGCGGCTGAAGGCCGCTCGGGTGTTGGTGGTGGGGGCGGGGGGCTTGGGGTCTCCGGTCCTTTTGTACCTCGCGGCGGCGGGCGTGGGGACCATCGGGGTGATCGACGATGATGTCGTGGAAGGGTCGAACCTGCAGCGGCAGGTGATCCACACCGACGGGCGGATCGGGATGCCGAAGGTGTTCTCGGCCGAGGTGGCGATGCGGGCGTTGAACCCGTTCATCGAGGTGCGGCCCTATCACCGCAGGCTGACCGAGGAGATCGCGGTGGAGCTGGTGCGGGAGTACGATCTGGTCTTGGACGGGACCGATGATTTCGACACGCGATACCTGGTCAATCGGGCCTGCGTGGCGGCGGGGGTGCCGCTGATCTCGGGGGCGATCACGCAGTGGGAGGGGCAGGTGTCGCTGTTCGATCCGGCGAAGGGAGGGCCGTGCTATGCCTGCGTCTTCCCGGTGAAGCCTGCCGCCGGTCTGGTGCCGACCTGCGCCGAGGCGGGGGTGGCGGCTCCGCTGCCGGGGGTCATCGGAGCGATGATGGCGATGGAGGCGGTGAAGTGGGTCACGGGGGCCGGGGAGGGGCTGGCGGGGCGGCTCATGATCCACGACGCGCTTTATATGGAGACCCGGGTGATCGGGGTGAGACGCCGGGCGGACTGCGAGGTCTGCGGGGGGCGGCACTGAGATGTGTCCACGGTGGACAAAGTCTGGATTCGTATTAAAATCAATAGGCTGAGTTTTTTTGTTTACCTGGCCTTAAGGTTGAGAAAGACGCCCCCCACCCCCATCCCTTCCCCACGGAGGGGGAGTGAATTGCCTTATGACCGGGGGTATTGCGGGTTGGGCGGCTGTTGAATTGAGCGCTGACGCGCGTGCCTTTTGTCTCGCCTCTGGCCTGCGGCCAACCGGCTCGGGAGAGCCTCCGGCAGGGATATTTGTTGCAAGGTGAAAGCTTGAAGGCACTATGTTGCCAGGATGCGCCAACGGGTTGGGCCTGAGCGGCTGGGTCGGCGGTAAAAGACCCTGACTTGACCTTCGTGAGCATGGCCCTTTTCTCCGGTCAGTCGGAGGAGTGCTCTTAGCTTTGCGTCTGATCAGTCTGGTCTTGTTGCTGCCGGTAGTGCTGGCGAACGTCTATTGGGCGTCCGGGTTGGGGCCCAACGTCGCATACATCGCGGCCAGTTCTGACGGGCGGCGCAGCATGGTCGGGTGGCTTTGGCCGCTGGGGACCGTGCTCCCTTGGGTCTTTCTGGCGCTTGGGGGGACTGCCGTTCAGTTGGTTTTTTCAGGGGCGGTTTGGCGTCTCGGTTGCGCTTTTGAAGCTGCACGTGGTGCATATGGCCTGCTTCAGGGGCTGCTGGTGGCCGGTAACAGTTTCTGCGTCGAAGCGGACCAGTGGCGAGCCCTTTGGGTCTTCCGGGAGCTTTTGGGGTTTGGGTTCCTGGTCATCGTGATTCCCGTGCCGATCCTGGTGATGCAGATGGCGGCGAGGCGGACGAGTGGCTCGCAACAGGGTGGTGCGCTGTCGCGCACCCTACGACTGGCCGGGGGAGTCGGGCTGAAGCCCGACCTACGGGGTGACGGCCGGGATTTCGGGGGCGAGGAGGTCGGCCAGGTCGAGGAGGATGTGCTCGTTCCCGCGGTCGGCCAGGGCCTGGATGCCGATCGGGTGGGTCGCGGTGCGGGTGGTGGTGAGGGCGAGGCCGGGCAGGCCCATGAACGGGGGCGCGATCTGGGGCATCTGCGCCTCGATCACCCTGGCGAAGGCGTCGGGGCTGCTGGTGTCGTAGTGGTCGGGGAAGGGAAGTTGGCCCGAAACGGGGGTCAGAAGGACCGGCCAGTCGGCGAAGAAGCCGCGCCAGAGGCGGGCGAGGCGGGCGCGGGACTGGAGTGCGCGCATGAAGCTTTCGAGCGTGGGCGGCGGGGCGAGTTTGGTCAGTTCGCGGTGGACGAAAGTGGCGTCGGGGTCGGCTTCGCGGGCGATGGCCTCGGTCCCGCCAAGGCCGAATTCGGAGAGCCAGAGGGTGAGTTGCAGCTCCATCGCTTCGCGGAAGGGGGGGATCGGCGGGGTGCCGATTTCCCAGCCTTGGGATTCGAGGGTCTTGGCGGCCTCGTTGAGGGCCTCTTGGATCGCGGGGTCGGTTTGCAGGCCGTCGGGGGTGAGCGATAGGGCCGCGCGTTTGGGGTAGGGCGCGGCGGAGTAGGCGGTGTGCCAGGGGTCGCGCGGGTCGGGCTGTGACAGGGCCTGGAGGCCGAGGCGGAGGTCGGCGGCGGAGCGGGCGAGGGGGCCGGAGACGGCCATGAGTTGCCCGCCGATCAACCTGTCACCGGCGGTGGCGTTGAACGCAGGGACGCGGCCGAGGCCGGGGCGGAGGCCGTGAATGCCGCAGGCGTAGGCCGGGTAGCGGATCGAGCCTGCGATGTCGGTGCCGTGCCCGATGGGGCCAAGGCCTGCGGCCACGGCGGAGGCCGCCCCGCCAGAGGAGCCTCCGGGTGTCAGGCCGGGGAAGGCGGGGTTCTTCGTGGCCCCATGCAGGGAGTTGCGGGTGAACCAGCGCAAGGAGAAAGCGGGCGTGTTGGTGCGGCCGACGATCACCGCTCCGGCGCGGCGGAGGTTGGCGACGGGCGGGCTGTCCTCGGTGGCGACAAGGTCGGACTGGATGCGCAGGCCGTTGGTGGTGGCCTGGCCCTGCTGGTCGATGTTGACCTTGACGGTGACCGGGACGCCGGCGAGGGGGCCGGGGTCCTCACCGCGCGAAAGGGCTGCGTCGACGGCGTGCGCGGCGGCCAAGGCCTGATCGTCCATGCGCTGCACGATGGCATTCAGGCTGGGATTCAGCCGGTCGATCCGGGCGAGGGTGGCCTGTGCAGCCTCCACTGCGGAGAGCTGGCGGGTGCGGATGAGATGGGCGAGGGCTGAAGCGGTGAGGGTGGCGGGGTCCATGAACGCTCCTTTTTCGCAGCGCAGGGTGGACCGGATCGCCGGGCTTGGGAAGGGGGAGGTGGGCGAATCGCCCACCGTCCCTAGCCGATCCGGTAGCTGGAGGCGGTGACGCCGCCGAAAAGGCCGGTGTCGTGGTAGACCATCTGCGCGGGTTCCCCTTCGGCGGCACCCAGTGCGGCGAAGAGGGGGACGAAGTGGTCTTCCTCCTTGTGGCAGGTGCGGGCGTAGGGGGCGGATTCCCAGTTAAGGAGCGCCCGCGTACGCTCGACCGCGGGTTTGGCCATGGTGTCGGCAAGCCAGGAGTCGAAGGCCTCGGACGGGACCTTTGCGCCGGGGCCGAAGAGTCGAAGGTTGTGGTAGGAAAGACCGGAGCCGAGGATAAGGACGCCTTCGTCGCGCAAGGGGGCAAGGGCGCGGCCAAGGGCGAAGTGTTCGGCGGGGGAGTAACCCTTGCGGAGCGAGACCTGGAAGAGGGGGACGCTGGCGTCGGGGTACATGACGAAGGCCGGGACAAAGGTGCCGTGGTCGTAGCCCTGGTCGGGGTCGAGTCGCACGGGGAGGCCCGCGGCGGCGATCAGGTCATGCGCCTTTTGCGCGAGGTCGGGCGCGCCGGGGGCGTTGTATTGGATCTGGAAGGTTTCCGGGGGAAAGCCGGAGTAGTCGTAGACCATCGGCGGGTGGGCCGAGGACATGACGGCGAAGCTCGCGTCCTCCCAGTGACCCGAGATCATCAGGATCGCCTTGGGGCGTTCGGGCAGGTCCTTGACCATCTGGACGAAGCTGGCCTCGAGGTTTCTGAACATGGCGCGCCAGTCGGGCATCCAGGGCCAGGGGCCGCCGCCGTGGCTGATGAAATAGGTGGGCATGCGGGTCATCGGGGTCTCCATTGCCGGTTGCGGGGTACATGGGGGATCGGGGCCGCCCGCGCAATTCCGCGCGCGGGGCGGGCGGACGTGCGTGGATGCACAGGGCTGCCTCGCGCCTTGCATCGGCATGGGACCGTGGCATAGTCAGGATTTGATCAATCAGCCCCGGAGACTGACCGATGAAACTGACCGCTGCCGCTCTCTTTGGACTTGCTTGCCTGACCCTGCCTGCCCTAGCGCAGGACCTGCCGGACCTTGGCGGTCGCGAGGTAGTCGTGGTGACCGAGAACGCCTATCCGCCGCTGCAGTTCCTGGACAAGGACGGCGCGGCCGTCGGCTGGGAATATGATGCAATGGCCGAGATCGCCAAGCGGCTGAACATCACGGTGAAATACGAGAACACCAGCTGGGACGCGATGATCCCGGCGGTCAGCGAAGGCCAGTATGATCTTGGGATGACCGGGATCACCATCAAGGACGAGCGCAAGGAGAAGGTCGATTTCAGCGATCCCTACATGCGGTCGGAAATGCTGATGATCGTGCGCGGCGACGAGGAACGCTTCACCGACGCGGCATCCTTTGCGGCGATCCCGGAGCTGCTGGTCTCGGCCCAGCCCGGAACCTCGCCCTTCTATGCGGCGATCTACAACATCCTGGACGGCAACGAGGAGAACCCGCGGGTCATCAAGTTCGAGACCTTCGGCGCCGGGCTTGAGGCGCTGAAGGCGGGCGACGTGGACCTGACGCTGTCGGATTCGACGGCGGCGAACGGCTATGTGCAGGCGTCGGATGGCGGGCTGAAGATCATCGGCGAGCCCCTGGCGTCCGAGGATTTCGGGTTCATCTTCCCCAAGGGGTCGGAGCTTGTGGCCCCGATCAACGCGGCGATTGCTGCGATGAAGGCCGACGGCACGCTGGACGGTCTGAACCAGAAGTGGTTCGTCGAGTACAAGATGGGTGAGTGAAAGGCGGCCCCCGGCCCCGCGGCCGGGGGCAACCTGATGGCCCCCAACGCCAAGCCTGACAAGGACTTTCCCTGGTGGCTGGTGATCCTTGCGGTCACCGGCCTTTGGCTATTTTACAAGATGCTGGCGGACCCGTTCTATGCCGGAGCGCTGGCGGTCCTGTCAAAGGGGCTGGTGGTGACGCTGTCGGTGGCAGTGGTGGCCTATCTGGGGGCCTGCGGGATCGGTCTCGGCCTTGCCATGATGGGGATGTCGCGGCATGTGGTGCTGCGTCAGGTCGCAAGGCTTTACATCGAGGTGATGCGGGGCGTGCCGATCATCGTGCTGCTGCTCTACGTCGCGTTCGTGCTGGTACCGGGCGTTGTCGCGTGGGTGAACGCCCTGGCGGGCGACGAGATCATGCGCACCCGCGACGTGCCTTTGCTTTGGCGGGCGGTGCTGGCGCTGATGCTGGCTTATTCGGCCTTTTTGGCCGAGATCTTCCGGGCCGGGTTGCAAGCCGTGGACAAGGGCCAGATCGAAGCGGCGCAAGCGCTGGGGTTGAACGGGTGGCAACGTTTCCGACATGTTCGATTTCCGCAGGCTTTCCGGCTGATCCTGCCGCCCTTGGGCAATGATTTTGTCGCAATGGTGAAAGACAGCTCGCTGGTGGCGGTGCTTGGAATCTCGGACGTCGCGCAACTGGCCAAGGTCACGGCAGCCGGAAACTTCCGCTATTTCGAGACCTACAACGTCGCCGCATTCCTGTATCTGGTGATGACCATCGGACTGAGCCTGGTCCTGCGTCGGTTCGAGACCCGGATGCGGGCGCGCGGGCGGGACGGTTCATGAGCGGAGCGGCATTCGCCGCGCGTCTTTTGTCTCGTCGTCGGGCTTCGCCTCCTCCTCGGGCGATGGGGGCGCGTCGCCCCCCAAACCCCCAGAGGATATTTGGGAAAATGTGAAATGCCATGGGTGGACCTTGTCCGAACGCGGGCCTAGCTTTCCGCCCGAAGGAGATTTGCCATGACCGTGCTTTTGCAGAACTGGGACACGCCGTTTGGTCTGCCGCCCTTTGCGGCGATCCGGGACGAGGATTTCGGGCCAGCCTTCGATGAAGCCCTGACCCGTGCGCGGGCCGCAATATCTGCGATTGCGGATGGACCTGCCGTGGACTTCGCCGGGGTGATCGAGGCACTGGAGTTGGCGGAGGGCGATCTCGACCGGGTGTCGGGGGTGTTCTACAATCTGGCGGGGGCCGACAGCACCGACGCGCGGGAAGCGCTGATGCGGGAACTGGCACCGAAGATGTCGGCGTTTTCCAGCGAGGTCACCAACAACAAGGCGCTCTGGGCGAAGATCGAGGCGCTTTGGCAGGGGCGCGATGGTCTGGGCCTGACGCCCGAACAGGGACGGGTGCTGGAGTTGTACCGGCAGATGTTCCTGCGGTCCGGGGCGGCGCTGGAGGGCGCAGCGGCCGAGCGGCTGACGGCAGTCAAGGCGCGGCTGGCGGTGCTGGGGACCCAGTTCGGGCAGAACCTGCTGGCCGACGAGCGGGCCTGGTCGATGGAGTTGTCGGACGCTGACCTTGCCGCGCTGCCGGGCTTCGTGCAGGACGCGGCGCGGGCCGCGGGCGTCGAGAAGGGCACGGGTCCGGTGGTCACATTGAACCGCAGCCTGATCGTGCCGGTCCTGCAATTCTCGCCCAACCGGGCCTTGCGCGAGCGGGCCTATGCGGCCTGGATCGCGCGCGGGGCCAATGGCGGCGAGACGGACAACCGGGCGATTGCAGCCGAGACTCTGGCTTTGCGGCATGAGCGGGCGCAGCTTCTGGGCTATGCGGACTTCGCCGCCTTCAAGCTGGAGCCGGAGATGGCCAAGACCCCGGACGCAGTACGGGACCTTCTGATGCGGGTGTGGCAACCGGCGCGCGCCAAGGCGCTTTCGGACGCCGCTGTGCTGGAGCGCATGCTGCAGGCGGACGGGCATCCGGGGCCGCTGGAGCCCTGGGACTGGCGCTATTACAGCGAGAAGCGGCGGATGGCCGAGCATGACCTGGATGAGGCTGTCTTGAAACCCTACCTGTCGCTGGAGGCGATGCTGGGTGCGATGTTTGACTGTTCGACCCGCCTTTTCGGGCTGGAATTCCGCGAGATTGAAGGGCCGTTCTATCACCCCGACGTGCGGGGGTGGGAGGTGACCCGGGGCGGCAACCACGTCGCGGTCTTCCTGGGCGACTACTTCGCAAGGGGATCGAAGCGGTCGGGGGCCTGGTGTTCGGCGATGCGGCCGCTGCGCACGCTGGGCGGCGAGCAGCGGCCCATCGTGGTGAACGTGTGCAACTTCGCCAAGGGTGATCCGTGCCTTCTGTCCTATGACGACGCGCGGACGCTTTTTCACGAGTTCGGCCACGCGCTGCACCAGATGCTGTCGGATGTGACCTATGGGTTCATCAGCGGGACGTCGGTCGCGCGGGACTTTGTCGAACTGCCGAGCCAGCTTTACGAGCATTGGCTGGAAGTGCCCTCGGTCCTGGCGGCCCATGCCAGGCACCACGAGACCGGCGAGCCGATGCCGGACGCCATGTTGCGGCGTCTGCTGGATGCAGGGACCTATGATCAGGGCTTTGCCACGGTGGAGTTCGTGGCGAGCGCCATGGTGGATCTGGAGTTTCACACCGGGATGCCTCCGAAGGATCCCATGCAGAAGCAGGCGGAGGTGCTGGAAGGTCTGGGGATGCCGCGCGCGATCCGGATGAGGCATGCAACGCCGCACTTCGCGCATGTGTTCAGCGGCGACGGGTATTCCAGCGGCTACTACAGCTACATGTGGTCCGAAGTGATGGACGCCGATGCTTTCGCGGCCTTCGAGGAGGCGGGTGATGCCTTCGATCCGGTTACGGCGGCGCGGCTGGAGAGGTTCATCCTGTCGGCGGGCGGTTCCGAAGACGCCGAGGCGCTGTACCTGAAGTTCCGGGGCCGGATGCCCGGCGTGGAACCGATGCTCAAGGGTCGGGGTTTGCTCGAGCCGGCCTGATGCCGGAGACCGGGGAGCAGGCTTGGACATCTTTCACAGCTGGGACGTCGATGCGGCCCTGTCGAACCTGATCATTCTGGGGGTCGCCTACATCCTGGCGCTTCCCATTGGCTGGAACCGCGAGCTTGAGGAGCGCAGCGCAGGGCTGCGAACGTTTCCTTTGGTGGCAATTGCGTCCTGCGGGTTCGTGATGGTGGCGCTGGAGGTGCTTGGGCCGAACTCGGGTGAGCATTCGCGCATCCTGGAGGGGCTGATGACCGGGATCGGCTTCATCGGCGGCGGCGCGATCCTGAAGCAGGGCGACCGGGCCACGGGGACGGCAACGGCGGCGAGCCTTTGGGCCACCGGTGCGATGGGGGCGGCGGTGGGCTATGGGCAGCTCGATATCGCAGTGATCCTGAGCGTGGTGATCTTCGTGACGCTGAGTGTGCTGTCGCCCTTGAAGAAGGCGGTAGTGGACGAGGACCTCTAGCGTCGCAGCGATCCCGGCGGTTGACCAAACCGGTTGCTGAAGGCGCGGGAAAGGGTTGAAGGGCTGGAGAAGCCGGTGCGCAGCGCCACCTCGGCCAAGGGGTGGCGGGTGTCGGTCAGCATGCGGCGGGCGGCTTGCAGACGCAGGTCAAGCGCGTGGGCGGCCGGAGTGGTGCCAAGCGCGGCGCGGAACAGGGACTCCAGGCGACGGGGGGAAAGGCCGACTGCGCCGGCGGTCGTGGCCGCAGGTTCGGGACTGTCTATCCGTGCTTCCATCCGTTCGAGCGCGGCGGCGACGCGGGGGTCGAGACCGGGGTCATGGCGGGCGATCTGCGGCTCGTTGCCGTGGCGCACGGTGGCCAGGAAGCTGGTCGCGACCTGCCGGGCGAGGGCGGCGCCGTGGCGGCTCCGGATGAGGTGGAGCATGAAATCGGCGGCGGGCGCGGCGCCGGAGATCGTCACGCGGTTGCGGTCGAGCACGAAGCGGTCGGGCACGACTTCGATGTGCGGGTGGCTCGACGCAAGGTCCTCCAGGTCTTCCCAGTGCACGGTCGCCCGGTAGCCGTCCAGCAGCCCGGCCCGTGCCAGAACCCAGGGGCCCGCGTCGATGCCGCCGACCAGTTGGAAGCGGGGCGCGATCCGGCGGAGGTCGCGGATCAGGGGCCGGGTGGCGACGTCGTTGAGGCGGTAGCCCGCGACCACGATCAGCGCGTCGGCCCCCGCAGCATGCGACAGCGGGCCGGAGGACGGAAGTTCGATGCCGCAGGTGAGGGGAACCGGCGCGCCATCCGGGGAGACGACGCGCCAGCGGTAAGCCTCGGACCCCAACTGCCGGTTGGCGTTGCGCAAGGGGTCAAGTGCAGAAGCGACTTCAAGGATCGACGCTTGCGGCAGCACAAGGAGCGCGATGGTCAGCGACCCCTGTGCGGGTTGGAAGATGGCGTTTTCCGTCATGAGAATTTCGTAAAGCGCAAAGCGCGGGCTGGCAAGCGGGCTATGGTGGGGCACGCCTTTGGAGGGATTGCCATGCCGCTCAACATGAACAAGGAAGTTTTCATCACCTGTGCGGTGACGGGTTCGGGTGGCACACAGGATCGCAGCCCTCATGTTCCGCGCAGCCCCAAGCAGATCGCCGAAAGCGCCATTGCGGCGGCGAAGGCGGGGGCGGCGGTGGTGCATTGCCACGTCCGCGACCCCGAGACGGGCAAGCCCTCCCGCAAACTGGAATACTACCGCGAAGTGACCGACCGCATCCGGGACAGCGACACGGACGTCGTCCTGAACCTGACTGCCGGGATGGGCGGCGACATGTACTTCGACGGCACCGAGGACATGACCCGGATGGCCGCGCATTCCGACATGTGCGGCGCCGAGGAGCGGGTCGCCCATATCGTCGAATGTCGTCCGGAAATCTGCACGCTGGACTGCGGCACGATGAACTTCAACGAGGCCGACTATGTGATGGTCAACACCCCCGGTATGCTGCGCGACATGGCGGGGCGGATGACGGCGGCGGGGGTGCGGATCGAGATCGAGGCGTTCGACACGGGCCATCTGTGGCTGGCCAAGCAGCTTCACTCCGAAGGCGTGATCCCGGACCCGGTGCTGGTGCAGCTGTGCATGGGCGTGCCGTGGGGCGCGCCGGATGACCTGAACACCTTCATGGCGATGGTGAACAACGTACCCGCCGGGTGGCATTTCAGCGCCTTCGGGCTGGGGCGGAACGAGATGGCCTATGTCGCCGCCGCAACGATTGCCGGGGGCAACGTGCGGGTGGGGCTGGAGGACAACCTTTGGCTGGAGAAGGGGGTCCTTGCGACCAACGCCCAGCTGGTGGAACGCGCCGCGACCATCGTCGAGAACCTGGGGGCGCGGGTGATCACCCCAGCCGAAGTGCGGGCGAAGCTGAAGCTGGAGAAGCGGGCGCCGGTGGCGAAGTGATTGCCGCCTTTTCGGCCTTCGTCATCGGCGGCATGCCTGCCGGACTTGCGGCCTTTCTGCAAGCGGACGCAAAGGGCTGGCGCGTGATAATCGGCGTCGCGCTTGCGCTGTTGGCAGCTGTTGCCTTGCTTTCATGGGCTGCATTCGCGGTCGAAGATTGGACAGCCAAGGCCGTTGCAGAACTCGACGGTGACCCGCGCGTAATTGCGGGAGGAGTTCTGGGCGGCTTTACGGTCTGGGCTTTGGTCGGTGCGGTGATCGACAAGTTTCTTGGACGAAGGGTCCCACCAGTTTCGTTGGGACTTCGCACCGCAATCGGCGTCTCGTTCCTGCAATTCGGACTGAATGTCTCGGGGTTATTCGAATGAACAGAAAAGCAGCTATCATCGGCGGTGGGGTTATCGGGGGCGGCTGGGCTGCGCGGTTTCTCCTGAACGGCTGGGACGTGGGCGTCTTCGACCCCGACCCGGAAGCCGAGCGGAAGATCGCTGCGGTGATGTCGAACGCCCGTGCGGCGCTGCCCGCGCTCAGCGACGTTCCGATCCCGCCGGAGGGCAAGCTGACCTTCCACGACACCATCGGCGAGGCGGTGGAGGGGGCGGAATATGTGCAGGAGTCGGTCAGCGAACGGATCGAGCTGAAGCACAAGGTCTATGCCCAGTTGCAACAGGCCAATCCCGGCGTTCTGATCGGGTCTTCGACCAGCGGGTTCAAGGCAAGCGACCTGCAGAAAGGCTCGCCTGCGCCGGAAAACATCATCGTCGCGCATCCGTTCAACCCGGTTTACCTCCTGCCACTGTCCGAGGTCTCGGGGTCCGAAAAGAACCCGCCCGAAGTGGTGGAACGGACGGTCGCGATCATGAAGGACATCGGGATGTTCCCGCTGGTGATCCGGCACGAGATCGACGCCTTCATCGGCAACCGCTTCCTGGAGGCGGTTTGGCGCGAGGCTTTGTGGATGCTGAAGGACGGCATCGCCACGACCGAAGAGATCGACGAGGCGATCCGCATGGGCTTTGGCCTGCGCTGGGGGCAGATGGGGTTGTTCGAGACCTACCGCATCGCCGGGGGCGAGGCCGGGATGCGGCACTTCATGGCGCAGTTCGGGCCTGCGCTGAAATGGCCCTGGACCAAGCTGATGGACGTGCCGGAGTTCAACGAGGAACTGGTGGACCTGGTGGCCAACCAGTCCGACGCGCAGTCCGGGATGTACACGATCCGCGAGCTGGAACGCATCCGCGACCGGAACCTCGTGGGGTTCCTGCGGTCCTTGAAGGAACGGAACTGGGGCGCGGGCAAGGTCCTGCGCGAACACGACGAACGCCGCGCGGCGGCCTTCAACGCCGAGATGGCGCAGGGGCTGGATCAGGGGGCGAAGGCGTCTCCGCTGGTGATGTGGCAGGGGCAGGTCCTGCCCGGCTGGATCGACTACAACGGCCACATGACCGAAAGCCGGTATTACTTCTGCAACTCGGAAACGGTGGACAACTTCCTGCGCACCATCGGCGCGGGGATGGACTACGTGGCGGCGGGACATTCCTACTACTCGGCAGAAACGCATATCCGGCATCTGGGCGAGGCCAAGCTGGGCGACCAGTTGCGCGGCGAGGTGCAGATCGTCAGCGCGGACGAGAAGCGGTTCAGATCCTTCGTCCGGATCATGAAGGGTGGCGCCTGCGTGGCGACTGTCGAGCAGCTGTGCCTGCATGTCGACATGGCGGCGGGCAAGACGGTTCCGGCCTCGGCCGCGGTGTGGCGAAACCTGAAGGCGGTGGCCGAGGCTCACCAGGGGCTGCCCCTGCCGGACGGCGCTGGCCGGGCCATCGGACAACCTGTCGAACGGGCGAGGACGTGATGGATTTTGGCCTGAACGAAGAACAGCGGATGATCGTCGACACCACGCGCGCCTTCGTGGAGACGGAGCTATATCCGCATGAGTTGGCGGTGGAGCGCACGGGCGTGCTGCCGGTCGAGCTGATTCGCGAGATCCAGCAAAAGGCCATCGCCGCGGGGCTTTACGCGGCCAACATGCCGGTCGAGGTCGGCGGCGCGGGGCTCGATACTTTGTCCTGGCTGCTTTACGAAAAGGAACTTGGCCGGGCGAACTATGCCCTGCACTGGACCTGCGTGGCGCGGCCGTCGAACATCCTTCTGGCGGGCAATGCCGAGCAGCGCGAGCGGTATCTGATGCCCTGCATAAGGGGCGAAACCTGGGATTGCCTGGCGATGACCGAACCCGGCGCGGGGTCGGACCTGCGGGGGATGAAGGCCAGCGCGCGTCAGGACGGCGGAGACTGGGTGCTGAACGGGACGAAGCATTTCATCAGCCACGCCGACCTGGCGGGGTTTGCGATCGTCTTCATGGCAAGCGGCGAGGAGGAGACTGCCCGAGGGATGAAGAAGCTGATCACGGCATTTTTCGTCGACAAGGGGACGCCGGGCTTCACGGTGCGCGAGGGCTACCGGAACGTCAGCCACCGCGGCTACACCAACGCGGTGCTGGAGTTCGACGACTGCCGGGTGCCGGCGGCGAATGTGCTGGGTGAGGTGCACAAGGGCTTTGAGGTGGCGAACTCTTGGCTGGGCGCGACCCGTTTGCAGGTGGCGTCTACGTGCCTGGGCCGGGCCGAGCGGGCGCTGGGCCACGCGATCACTTACGCGGCGGAGCGCAAGCAGTTCGGCCAGGCGATCGGCAAGTTTCAGGGCGTGTCGTTCAAGCTCGCCGACATGGCGATGGAATTGAAGGCGGCGGAGCTTCTGACGCGCGAGGCCGCGTGGAAATACGACCAGGGCACGGTGACCGAGGCCGACATGGCGATGGCCAAGCTGAAGGCAACCGAGGTCCTGGCGATGGTCGCCGATGAGGCGATCCAGATCCATGGCGGAATGGGGCTGATGGAGGAACTGCCGCTGGAACGCATCTGGCGCGACGCGCGGGTGGAGCGGATCTGGGAGGGCACCTCGGAGATCCAGCGCCACATCATCAGCCGCGAATTGCTGCGGGCGGTGGGTGGGTGAACCGTCGGAAGCGGGGGTTTCACACCCCCGCACCCCCGTGGGATATTTGAGGACAGATGAAAGGGTTTGTTAACCTTGGCCTGCAAGAGTGATCGGGCGGTACAGGCGGGGACGCCGATGACCGCGACAGGTGAAACCCTGCCTCGGACCACCGGGGCAGGGAGCCTCTCTGCCAACTTCATCTGTCTCCAAATATCCCGGGGTCCGGGGCAGCGCCCCGGCGGGTGCAGCCGAGCCGGAGGCGGAAAATGAGTCGCCTCGATCGCCTCCTCCGCCCGCGCCATATTGCCGTGCTGGGTGCGGGTTGGGCGCTGAACGTGATCGAGCAATGCCGCAAGATGGGCTTTGAGGGTCAGGTTTGGCCGGTGCATCCGACCAAGCCCGAGGTGGGCGGGTTGCTAGCCTTTGCGAGCCTTGCCGATCTGCCAGAGCCGCCTGACGCGACGTTCGTCGGCGTGAACCGTTTCGCGACGCTGGAGGTCGTGGCGGAACTGGCGGCGATGGGGGCGGGCGGGGAGATCTGTTTTGCCTCTGGCTGGACCGAGGCGGGTGAGCCGGGATTGCAGGACCGGCTGGTCGCGGCAGCGGGCGAGATGCCGATTCTTGGGCCGAACTGCTATGGGGTGATCAACTACCTCGACGGGGCGCTTCTCTGGCCTGACCAGCACGGCGGGGTGCCTGTCCAGACGGGCGTGGCGCTGGTCAGCCAGTCCTCCAACATCGTCATCAACATGGGGATGCAGCAGCGCGGCCTGCCGGTGGCCTATGTGGCCTGTCTGGGCAACGCGGCGGTCGTGGGGTTGGCGGAGTTGGCCGGCGCATTGCTGGAGGACCCGAGGGTCACGGCGATGGGGCTATACATCGAGGGTATTGACGATGCCCCGGCCTTTGCGGCTTTGGCCGAGAAGGCGCGCGGGATGGGGAAGGGCGTTGTGGCGATCAAGTCGGGAAAGACGGAACTTTCCCGGACGGCGGCGGCCTCGCATACCGCATCGCTGGCGGGCGGCGGGGCGGCGTCCACTGCCTTCCTGCGCCAGATCGGGGTGGCGGAGGTGAATACGCCGTCCGAACTGATCGAGACGCTGAAGATCTTTCATGTCCACGGGCCCCAGATCGGGCGACGGATCTGTTCGCTGTCCTGCTCGGGGGGCGAGGCGGGGTTGGTGTCGGACTTGGCAGCGCCCTTCGGGATCGAGTTTCCGCCGGTGCCGCAAGCCACGCATGACCGACTGTTTGCGGTGCTGGGCGAAATTCCGACGATCTCCAACCCCTTGGACTATCATACCTTCATCTGGGGAGATGGGCCGAAGACGACCGAAGTCTTTTCGGCCATGCTTGAGCCTTATGACGCCGGCATCTACATCATCGACAGCCCCCGGTCTGATCGGTGCGATCCGTCGGGCTATGATCCGGCCTTTGCCGCAATCGTCGCGGCGCAGAAGGCGACGGGCAAGATCGCGTTTCCGGTCGCCTCCATCGCCGAGAACTTCGGCGAGGGGCGGGTGCAGGCAATGATGGATGAAGGGGTCTGCGCGCTGCTTGGCCTGGAGACGGCACTGGCGGCGATCAAGGCGGCTCAGGCCCCGGCCGGGGTTCCAGGCTGGCGGCCGCTCCCCGCGCTGGCGCCGCGAGAGGTGCGGATGCTGACCGAGGCGGAGGGCAAGGCACTGCTGGCCGAAGCGGGCGTGGCAGTGCCACGCGCAGCGACCGGAGCGACGATTTCCGAGGCTGCCGGGAAGGTGCGATTTGGCGCGCCCTATGTCCTGAAGGGCCTTGGGTTCGCCCACAAGACCGAAGCGGGGGCGGTGCGGTTGGGGCTGGCCTCGGTTGAGGGGCAGGCCGACATGCCGGGTGCCACGGGCTATCTGGTCGAGGAGATGGTGACCGGTGCGGTGGCCGAGGTGCTGCTGGGGCTTCGCCGCGATCCGGTCTATGGCGCGACCTTGACCCTGGGCATGGGGGGCGTGACGGCGGAGGTTCTGGCCGATACGGTGACGCTGGTGCTGCCGGTGACGGAGGCCGAGGTGCTGGAGGCAGCGCGGGGATTGCGGCTTTGGCCGTTGCTGGACGGCTATCGCGGGCGTCCGAAGGCCGACATGGCCGCCGTCGCGGCAATTGCCGCAAAGCTTGGGGCACTGATGCTGGGTGACGAAGGCCTTGAGGAAATCGAGATCAACCCGATCCTGGTGCGGGAAACCGGGGCAGTGGCTGTGGATGCATTGGTAAGGAGAGCATGATGGAAATGCGGACCGACGGGCCGGTCAAGACCCGGCGTGAGGGGCCCATTCTGGAGGTCACGCTGGACGCGCCAAAGGCCAATGCGATCAGCCTGAAGACCAGCCGGGTGATGGGGATGGTGTTCCGGGATTTCCGCGATGATGACTCGTTGCGGGTCTGCATCCTTAGGGCCGCCGGGGAGAAGTTCTTTTGCCCCGGTTGGGACCTCAAGGCCGCCGCCGAGGGCGATGCGGTGGACGGCGATTACGGGGTGGGCGGGTTTGGTGGCTTGCAGGAGTTGCCGAACCTCAACAAGCCGGTGATTGCCGCCGTGCAGGGCATCTGCTGTGGGGGCGGGCTGGAACTGGCGCTGAGCGCCGACCTGATCTTGTGTGCAACGAACGCGACCTTCGCGCTGCCGGAGATCCGATCAGGCACCGTGGCGGATGCGGCCAGCATCAAGCTGCCAAAGCGCATCCCCTATCACGTCGCGATGGACCTCCTTTTGACCGGCCGCTGGTTCGACGCCGAGGAGGCGTTCCGCTGGGGCCTGATCAAGGAGATCTGCGCGCCGGACGAGCTTTTGCCCAAGGCCTGGACACTGGCGCGGCTGCTGGAGAGCGGCCCGCCGCTTGTCTACGCCGCGATCAAGGAAGTGGTCCGGGAGGCGGAAGACATGCGCTTTCAGGATGCGCTGAACCGGGTGACGAAGCGGCAGTTGCCGACGGTGGACCGGCTTTATTCAAGCGAAGACCAGCTGGAGGGTGCCAAGGCCTTTGCCGAAAAGCGCGACCCGATCTGGAAGGGCAGGTAGGGTGCGCATGTCCAGTCACGACTACACCACCCGCATTCTCTGGACCGGCAACCGGGGCGAGGGGACGGCCCATTACAAGGGTTATGACCGGACCTGGGACATCGCGGTGCCGGGCAAGGCCGTGGTTCATTGTTCCAACGACCCTCTTCTGGGCGGCGATCCGGGGAAGATGAACCCGGAGGATTTGATGTTGTCTGCCCTCTCGGCCTGTCACATGCTATGGTATCTGCATTACGCCAGCGATGCGGCAATCGTGGTGACCTCTTATTCCGATACTCCTCTGGGCATCGGCGAGGTGGGACGCGGCGGGGCGGGGCGGTTCGTCAAGGTCACCCTGCGACCGCATGTCCAGGTAAGGCCGGGCACGGACCTTGTGGCCGCCGAGGCGATCCACCACCGCATCCACGAGGTTTGCTTCATTGCACGGTCAGTCAACTTTCCGGTGGACTACGCGCCGACATTTGCGGTCGAAGGGTAACCCGAGCGAAGATCCAGTGACACCATCCAAAAAGCTCGGTGCGCGCGCCGCACGCGGATGTTTGCTGCCAGGTGAAAGGGCAGGACTGATGCAAGCGACATCGGGTGTCGTGAACCGACTATTTCGGGACCGGCAGGAGTCCTAGTTTGGCCAGCGAAACGCCGGGGGCCGGGATGGAAGAGAGCGACTACATCATAGTGGGCGCAGGATCGGCGGGCTGCGTCCTTGCCGACCGACTGACGTCCTCGGGCAAGCACAAGGTCACCGTGCTGGAAGCGGGCGGGTCGGACCGGCGGTTCTTTGTGCAACTGCCATTGGGGTACGGGAAGCTTTTTTACGACCCTTCAGTGAACTGGCTATACAAGACCGAGCCTGATCCGGGTCTTGCGGGCGCGCGGGATCACTGGCCGCGGGGGAAGGTGCTGGGCGGGTCGTCGAGCATCAACGCGATGGTCTGGATCAGGGGGCACCGGGCCGACTACGAGGACTGGGGGCGCGAGAATCCCGGTTGGGGCTGGGAGGACTGTCTGGCGGCCTACCGGGCGCTGGAGGACAACGAGGCAGGCGCGGATGCCTTTCGCGGCAAGGGCGGCCCCCTGTTCATTTCGGCCAACCGGTCGGGGTTGCATCCCCTTGTGAATCAGTATGTCGCGGCCTGCGGTGAGGCGGGATTGGACGAAAACCCGGACTTCAACGGGGAAAGGCAGGAAGGCGCGGGCGTCTACCAGATGACAATCAAGGGCGCGCGACGGAACTCGGCGGCACGGGCTTTCCTGCGACCGGCAATGAAGCGGTCGAACCTGAAGGTGGTCACGGGCGCGCTGGTCACGCGGGTGCTGATCGAAGCGGGCCGGGCGGTAGGGGTGGAATATCGGCAGGGCGGCGAGACGCGGGTGCTGCGCGCGAAGGCCGAAGTGATCCTGGCGGGGGGGGCGATCAACTCGCCACAGCTGCTGCAACTGTCTGGGATCGGACCGGGGGGTCTGTTGCAGGGGCTCGGGATCCCGGTGGTGCGGGACAATGCCAATGTCGGCGACCATCTGAGCGACCATCAGGGTGTCAACTACACCTGGGCGATGACCGTGCCGACCTACAACGACGAGCTGCGGCCCTGGTGGGGCAAGCTGCGGGCGGGGTTGCAGTACTTCATCGGAGGCGGCGGACCGCTGGCAAAGTCGATCAACCACGGCGGCGGGTTCTTCCGCACGGAGCCGGACCTGGACCGGCCGAACATGCAGTTGTATTTCCAGGCTTTTTCCACGCTGATCCCGCGTGAGGGCGAGCGACCGGTGCTGAACCCGGACCCCTGGTCGGGGATGTCGATCGGGCTGTCGAACTGCCGCCCGACCAGTCGCGGTCACATCCGGCTGCGGACGGCGCGGGCGGAGGATCATCCGGTTATCACGGCGAATGCGTTTTCGACGAACCATGATGTCGAAGAGATGCTCGTGGCGGTGAAACTCCTGCGGAAAATCGCCGCGCAACCGGCACTGGCGCGACTGATCAAGGAAGAGCTGCGGCCGGGGCCAGAGGTGGTGTCGGACGAGGCCTTGATCGCGGACTTCCGCGCCCGATCGGGGACGGTCTACCACCCGAGTTGCACGTGCCGGATGGGGCAGGATGCGTCGGCCTCGGTGGTGGACGCGGGGCTGCGGGTGCATGGGGTAGGTGGCCTGCGGGTGATCGACGCCAGTGCGTTCCCGAACATCATCGCGGGAAACACCAACGCGCCGTCGATCCTGATCGGCTGGAAGGGTGCGGAGCGGGTGCTGGCCGACGCGCGGTGATCCGGGGCGCGGTTGTCACGTGCCCGAACGGAACAATCGCCCGCCACTCTGGTTTGAAACCCCGAGCAGTGCGGCGTTTGTCAACCGGACGCGACGGCACGTGGAACATCGACGGTTTTTCCGGTTTCCCGCGATGGCATTGGGATCGGCACCCGCCACTGTCCTGTCAATGCCGTGCTGTTCGCCTGACCTACTCGCCGCGGGGGAAGCGCTTCACATCCTCCAGCACGTTCAGGTCCATGTGGTTGCGCATGTAGCGCTCGGACGCTGCACGGAGGGGTTGGTGGTCCCAGGGGTAGTAGGCACCGTTGCGGAGGGCCTCGTAGACCACCCAGCGGCGGGCCTGGCTTTCGCGGACCTGGGCGTCGTAGGCGGGGAGGTTCCAACGCTGGTCGGCCAGGCTGCGGAAATGGGCCAGGATTTCGGCGGCGCGGGGGTCTTGGGCGAGGTTGGTGGCTTCCAGCGGGTCGTTGGCCACGTCGAAGAGTTGTTCGGGGTCGGCGGGGCAGCGGATGTATTTCCAAGCCCCTTCGCGCAGGGCGACCATCGGCGTGATCGTGCCTTCGGCGGCGTATTCCATCGCCACGGGGGGTCGGGTGGCGCCGTTCGCCACCGGGATCAGGTTCACGCCTTCGGTCCAGGGGGCGACTTCGTCCATAGAGATGCCCGCCAGCGCCGCGAGCGTGGGCGCAAGGTCGATGGAGGACACGGGGGTTTCCACGAGCCCAAAGGGCATTTCCGGGGCAGCGATCATCAAAGGCACGCGGGCGGATCCTTCGAAGAAGTTCATCTTGAACCAGAGACCTTTCTCCCCAAGCATCTCGCCATGGTCGGAAAGGAAAACGATGTGGGCCTCCTGCCGGGTCGCTTCGAGCACAGCGAGGATCTCGCCGATCTTGTCGTCGATGTAGCTGATGTTGGCGAAATAGGCGCGGCGGGCGCGGCGAATGTGGTCGGGGGTGATCTCCAGGCTGCGCCAGTCGCAGGCGTCCATCAGGCGCTGGGAGTGGGGGTCCATGTCGGCGTAGGCGAGGGGTTCGGGCGGCTCGCATTCGGGGGCGTTTTCGTAGAGGTCCCAGTATTTGCGGCGGGCGACGAAGGGGTCGTGCGGGTGGGTGAAGCTGACGGTTAGCGCCCAGGGGCGGGGGTCTAGGCCGCGGGAGAGGTCG
Source organism: Paracoccaceae bacterium (assembly GCA_031412255.1). Taxonomy (GTDB): domain Bacteria; phylum Pseudomonadota; class Alphaproteobacteria; order Rhodobacterales; family Rhodobacteraceae; genus Tabrizicola. The sequence goes on from JANOCQ010000074.1 coordinate 34,462, forward strand.
TAGAGTTTCTGGACCGCCTGGTGGGCGACGTCGTCGTCGTATTCGTACTGGTTGGTGATCTCGGCCACGCCGGCACCCGTCACCGAGCCAAGGTTGTGATACCACCAGTCGATCCGTTCGCCCGGTTTGCGGTAGTCGGGGGTCCAGCCGAAATCGGCGGGGTAGATGTCGGTCGTCAGGCGCTCCTCGAACCCGTGCAACTGGTCGGGGCCGACGAAATGCATCTTGCCACTGAGGGCGGTCTGGTAGCCCGCGCGCCGCAGGTGGTGGGCGTAGGTCGGGATGTCGGAGGCGAATTCGGCAGCGTTGTCGTAGACCCGCGTGCGGCTGGGCAACTGGCCCGACATGAAGCTTGCCCGCGCAGGGGCGCAGAGCGGCGAAGCGGTGTAGCAGTTCTTGAAGCGAGTGGAACGGGCGGCGAGGCGCTTGAGGTTCGGGGTGTGCAGGAAGGCGGCGGGCCCATCGGGGAAAAGCGTGCCGTTCAGCTGGTCGACCATCAAGATCAGAAGGTTCGGCTTGGTCATATGGTCGGTCCTTCGATGCGTTTCACGCCTGTCTAGCCGGTCGGCGCCCGCCGTCTGGCCCCCGACCGACCGGACATTGCCGAATGCGTCACGCCGGTTGGGTGCCGCCCGTCGCCTCGGTCACCTGGTCGGCTGCCGCGCGCACCAGCGCGCCGATCCGGGTTGCGTCGGACAGCCCCATCCGGAAGGCGGGGCCGGAGACGGACAGGCCCGCCACAGGCTCGCCATGCGCGTTGAAGATCGGGGCGGCGACGCAGCGCATCCCCTCGGCGCGTTCCTGGTCGTCGATGGAAAAGCCCCGGTCGCGGGTTCGGTTGAGGTCGCGCAGAAGGGCGCTGTCGCTGGTGAGGGTGAGGGAGGTGAACTTTTCCAGCCCCTTGCGGTCGAGGATGGCGCGGGTCTTTTCCTCGGGATACCATGCCAGAAGCGCCTTGCCGATCCCGCTGGAGTGCATCGGCGCGCGGGTGCCGGGGGGGAAGAAGGCGCGGATCGCCTCGTAGGTCTCGACCTGGGCCACGAAGAAGACCTCGTCCTTGACCTCGATCCCCAGGTTCGCGGTCTCGCCGGTTTCGCGCATCAGGGCGTCCATCGGCTGACGGGCGCGTTCGACGACCTTGGTGCGGCGCAGGAAGGCGGAGCCGACGCGGAAGGCGCCGGGTCCGATGTGCCAGAACTGGCCGGGGTCGTCGGCCTCGACCATCCCGTGGCCCTGCAGGGTGACAAGGGCGCGGAAGACGGTTGCGATGGCTTCGCCGGTGTCTTCGGCGATCTCGGACAGGGTGCGGCCTGGATGCATTGCGACGTGGGTCAGGATGTCGAGCCCCCTGTCCAGGGCCTGCACGGTGTTCTGGTCGGTCTTGTCATTGAAGGCCTTCGGACGGCCGCGAGGTTTCTGAGCCATGATCGTGGCCTCCCTGTCGGGTGAAAAAGCGCAAGGTATTGACTGGCCAGTGCAATAGCATGGGCATGTGACATTGAAAAATCTTTTCGAAAAAATTGCTCGGATGTGTCGCGGGGCGTAGGTTTTGCGGGCGATCTTTCAGGGAGTTGCCCGATGTCCACGCAGAACCCCGTTTTCATTCCGGGCCCGACCAACATTCCTGACTCGGTGCGCAAGGCCTGCGACATGCCGACGCTGGACCACCGGTCGCCTGCCTTTGCCCGGATGTTCAAGCCGGCGGTGGAGGGTGTGCGGCGGGTGCTGAAGATGGAGCATGGCGAGGTCATCGTGATCCCCTCGACCGGGACCGGCGGCTGGGAAGCGGCGGTGACGAACACGCTTTCGCCCGGCGACACGGTGCTCGCGGCGCGGTTCGGGATGTTCAGCCACCGCTGGATCGACCTCTGCCAGCGCCACGGACTGAACGTCCAGATCATCGAGACGCCCTGGGGGCAGGGTGCGCCTTTGGCGGAGATTGAGGCGGCGTTGAAGGCCGACCGGACCGGCACCATCAAGGCGGTTCTGGCGACCCACAACGAGACGGCGACGGGGGTGAAGTCCGACATCGGCGGCATCCGCAAGGCGATGGATGCAGCAGGTCACGGCGCGATGCTGTTCGTGGATGGAGTGTCCTCGATTGCCTCGATGCCCTTCGACTTCGCCGGTTGGGGCGTGGATATTGCCGTGGCGGGCAGCCAGAAGGGCTTCATGCTGCCTGCGGGTCTGGCGATCCTGGGTGTCTCGCCAAAGGCCATCGCGGCGATGGAGACGGCGACGCTGCCGCGCGCCTTCTTTGATTTCAAGGACATGTTGGACTCCTATGCCCGTGGCGGCTATCCCTACACGCCTGCCGTGGGCCTGATCGCGGGCCTCGCGCATTCCATCGACCTTCTGGAAAGCGAGGGGCTGGAGAACGTCTACGCCCGCCACCACCGGCTTGCCGAAGGCGTCCGCCGGGCGGTTTTCGCCTGGGGGATGACGCCCTATGCGGCCTCAGTGGACCTCTATTCCGACACGGTGACGGCGGTGAAGGTTCCATCCGGGTGTGACGGGACGGCCTTGGTGCAACTGGCGGCGACGAAGTACGGCATGGCGTTTGGCGTTGGTCTTGGCGAGGTCGCAGGGAAGGTGTTCCGCATCGGGCATCTGGGGATGCTGACCGAAGCGCTGGTGCTGTCGGCCCTTTGCGTGGCCGAGATGTGCATGGCGGATCTGGGCTGGCCGGTGAAGCTCGGCAGCGGAGTCGCGGCGGCGCAGGAGTATTATCGCGGGACCGTGCCAGCGTTGGCAATGGCGGCGGAGTGAAGGGCCAAGACTTTTCGAAAAGTCTTGCAAAATCCTTCGAAGGATTTTGGCCCCAGGCGGAAAGGGCAGGAAAATGAAGGACATGAACGGACTTATGATCCCCACCTACGACGACATGCTGGCCGCGCATGACCGCATCCGACCGCATATCCGGCAGACCCCGGTGCGGACCTCGGACTATCTGAATGAACTCGCGGGGTGCGACCTCTACTTCAAATGCGAGAATCTCCAGGAGCCGGGCGCCTTCAAGGTGCGCGGCGCGACGAACGCGGTCTTCGGCCTGACGGATGAACAGGCAAAACTGGGCGTTGCCACCCATTCCTCGGGCAATCACGCCTCGTGCCTGTCCTACGCCGCCATGCTGCGCGGCATCCCCTGCAACGTGGTCATGCCGCGCACGGCCCCACAGGCGAAGAAGGATACCGTCCGCCGTTACGGAGGCGTGATCACCGAATGTGAGCCCTCGACCACCAGCCGCGAGGCGACCTTCGCCGAGGTCCAGGCCCGCACCGGCGGCGACTTCGTCCACCCCTACAACGACCCCCGCGTGATCGCCGGGCAAGGCACCTGCTCGCGCGAGTTCATGGAGCAGACCGGCGGCCTGGACATGGTTGTCGCGCCCATCGGTGGCGGCGGGATGATCTCGGGCACTTGCCTGACGCTCTCGACTCTCGCGCCGGAAACGCAAGTGATCGCGGCCGAGCCGGAGCTGGCCGACGACGCCTATCGCAGCTTCAAGGCCGGGCATATCATCGCCGACGACGCGCCGAAGACCATCGCCGACGGCCTCTTGGTGCCGCTGAAGGACCTGACCTGGCATTTCGTGTCGAACCACGTCAGCGAGATCTACACTGCCTCGGAGCAGGAGATCATCGACGCGATGAAGCTGACCTGGAAGCATCTGCGTGTGGTCATGGAACCCTCCAGTGCCGTCCCGCTGGCGGTGGTCCTGAAACACCGCCCGGCGTTCAAGGGCAAGCGCGTGGGCATCATCATCACCGGCGGCAACGTCGATCTGGACAAACTCCCCTGGATGAAAGGCTAATCCCATGAACAAGCAAGTGAATTTCCAGGGCCTCGAAGTGGGCTACGACATCCCGGCCCTTCCGGGGATGAACGAGGCCGACATCCAGACGCCCTGCCTTGTCCTGGACCTCGACGCTCTGGAGCGGAATATCAAGAAGATGGGCGACTATGCCCGCGCCCACGGGATGCGCCACCGGGTGCACGGCAAAATGCACAAGTCGGTGGACGTGGCGCTGCTGCAGGAACGACTGGGTGGATCGGTCGGGGTCTGCTGCCAGAAGGTCAGCGAAGCCGAGGTCTTCGCTCGGGGCGGGATCAAGGACGTGCTGGTCAGCAATCAGGTCCGCGATCCGGCGAAGATCGACCGCCTCGCCCGCCTGCCGAAGCTTGGCGCCCGGACAATCTGCTGCGTCGACATGCTGGACAACGTGGCCGACCTTTCGGCGGCGGCTGTGAAGCACGGCACCACCATCGAATGCCTGGTCGAGATCGACTGCGGCGCTGGGCGCTGTGGCGTGAAGACGACGCCGGACGTCGTGGCGCTGGCGAAGGCCATCGACGCAGCACCCGGGCTGAAGTTCGCCGGCATCCAGGCCTATCAGGGCGCGATGCAGCACATGGACGCCTATGCTGACCGCAAGGCCAAGATCGATCTTGCCGTGGCCCAGGTGAAGGATGCCGTCAATGCGCTGAAGGCCGAGGGGCTGGACTGCGACATCGTTGGCGGCGGCGGGACCGGCAGCTACTATTTTGAAAGCACCTCGGGCGTCTACAACGAGCTTCAGTGCGGCAGCTACGCCTTCATGGACGCGGACTATGGCCGCATCCTGGACAAGGACGGCAAGCGCATCGACCAGGGCGAATGGGAGAATGCGCTGTTCATCCTGACCTCGGTGATGAGCCACGCCAAGGCCGACAAGGCCATCGTCGATGCTGGTCTCAAGGCCCAGTCGGTTGACAGCGGCTTGCCGGTGATCTTCGGACGGGCGGATGTGAAGTACGTCAAGTGCAGCGACGAACACGGTGTGGTCGAGGACCCGCAGGGAGTGCTGAGGGTCAACGACAAGCTGAAGCTGGTTCCGGGCCACTGCGACCCGACCTGCAACGTGCATGACTGGTACGTTGGTGTCCGAAACGGCAAGGTCGAGGTGGTCTGGCCGGTCTCGGCCCGCGGCAAGGCCTACTAGCCATTCTATGTCCACAAATATCCCACGGGGGGTGTGGAACCCCCGCTCCGACGCCTGCCGCAAAGGACCGTCCCATGCTCATCGTTCCCGAGGCTCTGATCGCCTCGCTCGTCACCCCCGAAGACGCGTTCCGCGCTGTCGAGGCCTGCTTCGCCGCGATGGCGCGGGGCGATGCCTATAACTTCCCGGTGGTGCGCGAGGCCTTGGGCGAGGGGCGGCAGTATGGCTTCAAGTCCGGGCTGGACCGGACAGGCGGCCAGCTTGGGGTGAAGGCAGGGGGCTACTTTCCCGGCAATGCCGCAAAAGGGCTGATCAACCATCAGTCCTCGGTCTTTCTCTTCGATCCCGATACCGGGCGGCCTGTGGCCATGGTCGGTGGCAACCTTCTGACGGCGCTTCGGACGGCGGCCGCTTCAGCCATTGCAATAGATCGGCTGGCCGCTCCGCATGCGCATGTGCTTGGCATCGTTGGCGCCGGTCATCAGGCCGGCTTCCAGTTGCGGGCGGCTGCCCGTGTTCGACGGTTCGAAAGGGTGATCGCCTGGAACCTGCATCCCGATATGCTGCCGAAGCTTGGGGCTGTCGCCGCCGAACTGGGGCTGCCGTTCGAAGCGGTGGACCTGCCGCGCATGCGCGAAGCCGAAGTGATCGTGACCATCACCTCCTCGCCCGCCGCAAGCCTGCTGGTCGAGCATGTCGCGCCCGGAACGCATCTGTCCTGCATGGGGACTGACACGAAAGGCAAGCAGGAGGTCGATCCGGCCCTGGTTGCCAGGGCCTCGGTCTTCACCGACGAGGTTGCGCAATCTGTGACCATCGGCGAGGCCCAGCACGTTGTCGCGGCGGGTTTGCTGGACGCCTCGGCCATTGTGCCGTTGGGTGAAGTCCTGATCGGAAAGCACCCGGGCCGGCAGTCGGAGGAGGAGATCACGCTCTTTGACGGCACCGGCGTCGGTCTGCAGGACCTCGCCGTCGCGGCGGTCGCAGTCGAACGGGCGCGCGAGCGGGGCCTAGGGATCGAGGTCGGCGTCTGAGCGCGGGAGATTTCCTGCCAAAACGGTTCGAAAGTCAAGAACTTCGGTGGCGCTGCGGGTGGAATTGTGCGGGGAACAAGAACGCCGTTGAAGCCCTGCGGCGCCCGTGGTGAGACTGCGGCGGGCAGGGTAGGGGCGGCACAATGCGGGTCTTCATCAACGGGTTCGGGCGGATCGGGCGATCGGTGATGCGGGCCTATCTCTTGGCCCCGGGGACCTGGCCGGGACTGGAGATCGTCGGGATCAACGACATCGCCGCGCCCGAGATGTGCGCCTATCTCTTCGAATACGACTCCGTCTTCGGGCCGTGGCGGGGTTCGGTTGCGCTGGAGGGCGGCGCGCTGGTCATTGGTGACCGGCGGGTGCCGCTGCACTGGGCGCCGGACCTGTCGACTTTGGATCTTGCTGGCGTCGATCTGGTGATGGAATGCACCGGACGGGCCGAGCGGCGGGATGTGGCAGAGCGGGGACTGCGGGCCGGTGCTGCTCGGGTGCTTGTTTCGGGGCCATCCTCGGCGGCCGATGTGACGGTGGTGCTGGGAGCGAACGAGGCGGAGTTCGCGGGGCAGAGGATCGTTTCGAACGCCTCCTGCACGACGAATGCGCTGGCCCCGCTGGCGCGGCTCATCCACCGGAACTGGGGGATCGTGACCGGGTCAATGACGACCGTCCACTGCTATACCGGGAGCCAGCCGACGGTGGATGCCCCCGCAGCCGACTACCCCAGAAGCCGGGCGGCGGCTTTGTCGATGGTGCCGACCACCACCTCTGCCGCGCGACTGCTTGACGGGGTGTTGCCGGAACTGGCTGGCCGGATCGTGGCTCAGGCGGTGCGGGTGCCGGTCGCAAGCGTCTCCTGCGTCGACTTCCATCTGGTGACCGAGGACCGCCCTTCGGTCGAGGAGGTCAACGCGGCCTTCCGCGCCGCCGGGGGTGTGATAGGGGCGACGGATCGGCCGCTGGTTTCCACCGACCTGCGGGCGCGAGCCGAGTCGGTCGTGATGGCCTGTCCGGAGACGAAGCTTTCGGCCGGGGGCATGCTGCGGGTTTTCGGGTGGTACGACAACGAGTGGGGGTTTTCCAACCGGATGCTGGACATGGCAGTCCGGATGGGGTGACTGTCCACGGCGGACAATTCCAGATTCTCCATTCAGTCCAAATAGATAAGTGTTGGCGTTAAGCATTTGGCAAGATTTGCCTGCGGACGTATGGCAGACCGCTCGTCGATGACTTCGTCACTCCTCGCTTGCGGCGCGTCGGTCCTCCGAGGAGGAGACGACGTCGAACGACGAGGCGTCAGAGGGTCTTGACGAACAGGATCCACTCACGCGCCTCGACCGGCCAGTCGTCCTTGACCACCGGGCGGCGGGCGACCTCGGTGAAACCCCTGGCGCGGTAAAGGCGCAGGGCGTCGTGATGCGTGTCCTCGGCGATCAGGCTGATAGTGGTCCGGCCTGCCTTGCGTGTCACCTCCTCGGCCTTGGCGAGGAGGGCCGAGCCAAGCCCTTTGCCGCGATGCTGGGGATAGGTTGCCAGCACGTTCAGATACCATGAGCCGGGGGCCAGATTTTCAAGCTCCAGCAAGGGCATGAAGATGGGCGGCGTGTCCGGATCGATCGGCTCCGGCTCCAAGGCTGACGGGTAGCCAAGAAGGCAGGCGGCAACCTCGCCATCGACCTCGGCCAGCCATGCGTTGCGGTAGGAGAAATTGCCGGTCTCGCGCGCGGCGCGCTCTCGCCCATAGGCAACGGGATCCACCCCGGGCCCGGCAGATTTCTTCCAGAAATGCAGGGACAACTCGTCGGCGGCCATGTTGACGAAGCGGACCAGATGGTCGGCGTCGGAAATCTCGGCGTCACGGATCAGCATGGGCACCTCCTCCTGGCTTGCGCAATGGATGAACCAGACAGAAAGCAGGCGCGCAAGGCGAAAAACCGACGCTATATGGCGCGTACCGGCCTTGCGTGGCTGTTGGTAGGGTCCTACCAAGGACCAAAGACACGGAGACCGACCATGACCGACACCGTTTTCCGCTTCCCCGCCCCTGGCGCCGAACCGATGGTCACCGATCTGGAAGGCTGGGTGAAGACCGAGGGCGTCCCCACGATGAAGACCTGGGTCCAGCACACTTCGGCCGATGGCAGCGTCATCAGCGGCACCTGGGAGGCGACGGTGGGGTCGTGGCACGCGTCCTACAAGTTCTACGAATTCGTCCACCTGATCGAAGGTCAGATCACCATCACGCCGGACGGCGGCAGCCCGGTGACGCTGCGGCCGGGCGATGCCTTTGTGGTGGAGCCGACCTTCAAGGGCACCTGGACAATCGAGGCCGCCGTGAAGAAGCACTTTTGCATCAAGTTGAAGTAGGTCTAGATCCAGATCTTCGTCGCGGGCAGTGGCTGGTCGTCGCTGTCGAAAAGCGGCGTCAGGTTTTTCGGCGCGTAATTCATCCGCTTGCGGGTCTTTACCAGGTCGTCGGGTGAGATGAGGCCAAGCTTGCCGTAGCGTTCCACCACACTCCAGTGGACCATTTCGTTGACGGTCTTGAGCGGCTTGCCGTTCGGACCAAGCGGGCGGTACAGCCGCTCCAGAAGGTCTACGGGCACGTTCTGTTCGCAGACCGACCGTATCGTGGGGGTCAGACGGTCCTTCACCGACCAGCCCTGGCGCGGGTCGTGCGTGGGGCCAAGGATGTTCAGAGCAGCGGGCTGCGGCAAGAGACCCGGCGTCGTCTCGTCCACCTGCAACCCGGCCGACTTGGCCCGGTCGACCATCCACAGAAGCGGGATGTCCGCCAGGTCCCGGTCGGAATATCCGCCGCCGACGTCTGCATGGCTGCCCGCGAACCAGACCTGTTCGATAGTCGAGCCTGGCGGTGCTGTCCCGGTCCACAGGGTCGGGACGAATTCATCGCGGTGTTCGTCGATGGCAAGCGCCTGTGCCCCGTGCCGCACGATGCGTGCGGGCGAGGTGTCGTGAAAGCCGTGGACTAGGCCCGAAAGGTCTTCGAAGAAGCCGACGGGGATGCCAAGTGCGCCAACGGTGTCCCAGACGCCAAGAAAGTTGACCGCCATCTCCTCATGGGTTTCGATGTTCCGGTTGGCATAGCGTCGGACGAAATCACTTGGCGAGCGGTTCTTGAAGCCGCGGTAGTAGGCCCAGGCGGTCGGCAGATGCCCAAGGCTTTGCCGTTTCAGGAGCCCGGCAGAGCCGATCAGACCGGTCAATGACCGAGCTGCATAGGCGCCGCGGGAATAGCCGAACAGGAAGATCTCGTCCGCCGGGATGTCGCGACCGCCCGCATCCTTGTGCGCGGGCACGTAGTTCTGGGCGAGGAAAAGATAGGCGGTCCGGATGATGTCCTCGATGCCGGACCCGGTGGCCCCGGCGATCAGCCGGTCAAGCTGGGTGCCGCTGGTGCCGACTCCGCGCAGGTAGATCGAGAACTGCGCGACACCGTCACTGCCGGAATTGGCGCGGATGGCGCGGGACAGGCGGACCACGTTGGTCTCGGCCCTTTTGCTGTCGGCGGCGTTCCAGGTGCCGTCAAGGCAGACGACAAGACGTTTGTGCATGATTAAATACCTTGGTCGAAACGGAAGGTCGGGACCCGAGGAAATGCCGGTGGGGGCCCGCGCGGGAATGCTGCGCTCGGACCCCCATGCTGTCAACGCCGGTGGCGCGCGGGATGGTTTAATCCAGCCCGTCGTCGGGGATGTTCAGAACGGTTCCGCAGGCCTTGCAGTGCACAGCGTCGTGGTCGTGGCGCCGAAGGCCGCAGACCGGGCAGGGAAAATGCGCCTTGGGGGGCCGCAGGACGACCTGCACGAGTCGCAGAAAGAGGCTGATGCCGAAGATCATGATGACCACGGCAAGAAGCCTGCCGCCGCTGCCGACCATCGTGATGTCACCAAACCCGGTGGTCGTCAGCGTTGTTACCGTGAAGTAAAGCGCGTCGACATAGTTTCTGATGTCTTCGTTGTGGCCGACCTGGGTCTGATAGACCAACGAGGTCATGGCGAAAATGAAGATCATCAGATTCAGCGCGGCCCGGATCGCGGACTCGTGTCGGCGGAAACCGCGGAAATCGTCGCGCAACTGGTCCAGGGTCTGGGGAGAGTGGAACACTCTGTACAGCCGAAGGACCCGGAGGAAGGCCAGGCCCTCGCCCCAGATCGGGAACAAGAGCGAGATGATCACCAGCACATCGGCCAGGCCCCAGAAACTGAGGAAATCCTTCAGGGGTTTGCGCGAGATCGTCAGCCTGGCCATCAGGTCGAGCAGGAAAACAACGCCGATCGCGACGTCGATCCGGACGTGGTGCGAACCCCGTTCGAGGAAGGAGGATGTAATGAGCCAAGCCACGGTCAGCAGGTCGAAGGCCAGTAGCGCATAACGAAAGCGGTCCCCAGTCGGGCCTGCCCCTTCGTAGAGCGTGCGGAGGCGGGATCGGAGGAAGGCTTCGGTCATAGGGGTCCTGTTTTGGGCGCGGGGCAACTCTAGCCGCGCCGGGGCAGGCTGTCAGGGGGGAAAGCGGAGGCGGCCTTTCCGAAGGGAGAAGGCCGCCACCGCCAGCGCGCCCATCTTCGGAACCAGGCCGAGAACGATCAGGATAATGCCACCTGCGACGCAGACAAAGTGGCTGCGCATTCCTGTTACGCCAACAAGGCCGACGTTCTGGCTGAAGGAGGTGTAGGGGAACGGCGGTGGCAGCATCTCGTCCACGGGATGCGTGGTGGTCATTCGTGAAAGTCCTTTTCCCTTGGGGCTTCATTGGCGCCGTCTGCGCATTACCCCTGCCTGCGCTCCGGTTAGGACGCCCCCCGGGTTCAGGGAGCGATGACCGTCCACGGTTTGGTGTAACGGTGTTCTTCAAGGTTCGGCGTCGGGCCGATCCGGTCCACGACGGCAAAGAGGCCGGGTGCGGAAAGCGGTGTCAGCACGCCATGCCAAGTGCCGCGGATGAGGTTGATGCCCTGGGCGCCGTTGGTCAGAAAAGCGCGCGGGTCTGCCTGCGGATCGGGCGCGACGATGACCAGGAACGGGTGCTCGGTCATCGGGATGAAGGCCTGCGACCCGTCCGGGTGACGCTCGATCAGGTCGAAGACGTAGGGCAGCGCGCGGGGTTCGGCCCGGAAGATCGAAATGCCTGGGTGGGCACCGTTGGTTTCAGAACCGAAGTCCAGGGTGGCGCGGTGGTGGAAGCGCTGGCAGAGGCCCGCGTTGATGAGACGGAAGTCGCCGGTCGCGTCGAGGACGTCGCCGAAAGGCGCGAAGGCTTCGGCGGTCAGGGGAAAGGGGCGGAGGGTTCTCATGCGCGGCTCCTCGTGCGGCCTCGCCTTCTCGTCGCTGGGGTGCGCGCCAGCGAGGAGTGCCGAAGGCATCGACGAGCGGTCATCGGGGCGGACCGAATGCGCCGGGACCGCGCAGTTTGGCGTGGCGGTTGACGTCCTTGTAGAGAAGATAGCGGAACCGGCCCGGACCTGCGGCGTAGCAGGCCTGCGGGCAATAGGCGCGCAGCCACATGAAATCGCCCGCCTCGACCTCGACCCAGTCCTGGTTCAGTTTGTAGACGGCCTTGCCTTCCAGGACATAGAGGCCGTGTTCCATCACGTGGGTTTCCTCGAACGGGATCACGCCGCCGGGCTGGAGGGTCACGATGTTCACATGCGCGTCGTGGCGCAGGTCGTCCGGTTCGATGAAGCGGGTGGTGCCCCAGCGATTCTCGGTGTCGGGCATCCATCGGACCGGGACGTCGCGTTCGTTGATGACCAGCACCTCGGGCGCGGGAACGCCTGGGGCGGGCTCGTAGATCTTTCGCAGCCAGTGGAAGCGGGTGGGCTGGGTGCCTTCGGCCAAGAGGGTCCAGGGGGTTCCGGCGGGGATATAGGCGTAGGAGCCTTCCTCCATCTCGTATCCGGTGCCGCCGATGGTGAGGGTGGCCAGGCCGCCGGTGAAGAAGAGCCAGTGTTCCGCGCCGGATTCGGCGTCGGGGGCGTCGGAGCCGCCGCCGGGGGCGACCTCCATCACATATTGGCTGAAGGTCTCGGCAAAGCCCGACATGGGGCGGGCGATGAGCCAGAGTTTCGTCTTCGTCCAGCCAGGCAGGAAGCTGGTGACGATGTCGGAAAAGCAGCCCTTGGGGATGACGCAGTAGCTGCCGGTGAAGACGGCGCGCTGGGTCATCAGGGCGGTCTGGGGCGGCAGGCCACCGGGCGGGGTGTAATAGGTGTTCACGGCAGTTGGTCCTTCAGGCGCAGTTCGGCGATGCGTTCCACCTGGGCACAGGCGGTGGCGAATTCGGTCTGGGTGTCGTTGTTTATGCGGGTCTGGAAGGCGTTCAGGATCGAGGCTTTGGTATTGTCGCGAACGGCGATGATGAAGGGGAAGCCGTGCTTTGCGACATACGCCTCATTCAGCCGCTGGAAGCGGCTTCGCTCCTCGTCCGTCAGCGCGTCGAGGGCGGCGCTCGCCTGTTCCATCGTGCTTTCCGCGGTGAGTCGTTTCGCGGCGGCGAGCTTGCCCGCAAGGTCGGGGTGGGCTTTCAGGACCTTGAGCCGTTCGTCTGGCGAAGCTGACCGGAAGATGCGGGTCAGCGCGTTGTGCAGGCCCGTGGCGCTGTCATGGGCCGGGCCGAGTTCCAGACCGAAGGCGCGCTCGGCGATCCATGGGGAATGTTCGAAAATGGACCCGAACCGTTCCACGAACCTTTCGCGCGTCATCTGGCCTGGACGTTCGAAACGCTTGTGCGGATGGGTCTCTTTCCAATGCTCGGCAATCTCGATCCGGCGGGGGAACCAGACGTCGGTGTGGGATTTTGCATAATCCAGGAAACGCTTCAGCCCGCCGATCTTGCCGGGGCGTCCGATCAGGCGGCAGTGGAGGCCGATGGAGAACATCTTGGCCGCCCCTGCCTCGCCCTCGGCATACAGGGTGTCGAAGCTGTCCTTGAGATACTGGTAGAACTGTTCGCCCGTGATGTAGCCCGGCGCGGTGGCAAAGCGCATGTCGTTGGCTTCAAGCGTGTAGGGGATCACCAGCTGGTCGTGGTCGCCATATTCGCGCCAGTAGGGCAAGTCGTCGTCATAGGTGTCCGAGATCCAGGCGAGGCGCCGCGTCTCGGCCGTTAGCCGCACCGTGTTCATCGAGCAGCGCCCGGTGTACCAGCCTTGGGGCGGAGAGCCGACGACTTCCTCGTGCAGTCGGAAGCTTTCGGCGATCTGGGCGGCTTCCTCGGCCTCGGACATGTCGCGGTGGTCGACCCATTTGAGGCCATGGCTAGCGATCTCCCAGCCTGCGGCTTTCATGGCTGCGACCTGTTCAGGGTTGCGGGCAAGGGCAGAGGTCACGCCGTAGATCGTGACCGGGATATCCATGCCGGTGAACAGACGGTGCAGGCGCCAGAACCCGGCGCGGGCGCCGTAATCGTAGATCGATTCCATGTTCCAGTGGCGCTGGCCGGGCCAGGGGGCGGCCCCGGCGATGTCAGACAGGAAAGCCTCGGACTGCGCGTCGCCGTGCAGGACGTTGTTTTCGCCGCCCTCTTCGTAGTTGAGAACGATGGACACCGCGATCTTGGCCCCGCCTGGCCAGCGGGCGTCGGGGGGAGTGGGGCCATGACCTCGGAAGTCGCGGGGGTAACGGTTCATGGGAGTCTCCTTCTTGGCGGCGAGACTAGGCGAGAATTGCGGAAAGTATTTTCAGGATTTCACTTAAAGTCATATGCCGACAACGCCGGGTCGCGCGCGCGGCGCTTTCGTGGTCAGATGTGTGGCACAGCGATGGAGGGTGATGAATGGGACGGCTTTCGACGCATGTTCTGGATACCGCGAAGGGCAGGCCCGCGGCGGGGGTCAAGATCACGCTTTACCGGATTAACGACCAGAGTCACCGCAAGGTGAAGGAGGTTGTGACCAACGCCGACGGGCGCACGGACGGGCCGCTGCTGGAAGGAGATGCACTGGAGGCCGGGGTCTACGAGCTGGTCTTCTGCGCGGGCGACTACCTGCGGACAAGCGCCCAGGCAGCGGAGGGGGTTCTTTTCCTTGATGAAATCCCGATCCGCTTTGGTGTGCCCGATGCCGGTCAGCATTATCACGTGCCCCTTCTGATCTCGCCCTTCGGGTATTCGACCTATCGCGGGTCCTGATCGACGGGTGGCTGCCCAGAAAAGGCCGTGAAAGCGTCACTTGCGCAACTCCCGCGACAAGTCTTATGTGGCCGGGTAATTTTTTCAGCTTCAAGGAGAACCGCATGTTTCGGATGAATTCGTATTTGGCCGCCCCGGCCGTCGCACTTTTGATGAGCGGAACTGCCCATGCTGCACTGACCGCGGACCAGGTCTGGCAGTCCTGGAAGGATGCGGGTGCGCTGGTCGGACTGACCGTTTCGGCGGCGACCGAAAACAACGCGGACGGTGTGCTGACGCTGAACGGCGTGTCGATCGCACCCGAAGGCGTCGCGGGCCTGACGATTTCGGACATGGTGCTGACCGAAGAAGACGACGGGTCGGTCACCATCGAACCCGGCGCCGACATCGGCGTGGCGATGGCGGGTGACACCAAGGGTGCGGTGACCGTCACGCATGACGGGCTGATGCTGACTGCACGCGAGGCGGACGGCGGGCTTGCCTATGACTATGAGGCGGCCAAGCTGGATGTGAATTATGACACCACCTATCCGGGTGTCTCCTTCGACGGATCGGAAGCGCCGACCGTGGCCTCGGCAGGCACGGTGGGCTTCTCCAACCTGTCCGGTACCTATTCCGATATCCCCGGAACCAACCGGACCTTCGGTCTGGACCTTGCGGCCGACGTGCTGGCCTACACGACCAGCATGGACGATCCCGGGATGGAGATGAAGCAGACCTCGACAAGCGAGACCGCAGGCATCGAGATGTCGATGGAGTTTGCACTGCCGTCCAGCATGCAGCTGACCGCAATGTCCGCGCCGGCGGACTTTGCCACCGCACTGAACGAAGGCCTGTCCTTCACCCTGTCGACCAAGCAGGGTGAGTCAAACGGCACGATGAAGCAGGAAAGCGCCTTCATGCCGATGGACCTGGTGCTGAAGGCTGGCGGTGGCGAGGGGACCGTGGTGTTCAACAAGGACATCTTCTCGGTCAAGTCGATGGCGTCCGGCCTGGATATCTCGTCGGGTGCGGGGATGCTGCCCGTGCCGGTCCAGGTGACCTCGGGGCCGATGCAGTTCGACCTGACGACACCTGTCGTCGCGACGGAGGCCGCTGGCGACTATTCCTTTGTGCTGAAGCTTGCGAACTTCAGCCTGAACGAGGAAGCCTGGGCGATGTTCGATCCGAACGCCGCGCTGCCGCGCGATGCGGCGCAGATCGCCATCGACATTTCGGGCAAGACCACGATGGACCTGCCGGCGCTGATCGCGGCGGAAGAGACGGGAGTGCCGTACACTCCGGCACCGGAAAGCCTGAACATCACCGAACTGGGCGTGAAGGTTGCGGGGGCTGCACTGGCGGCGACCGGGGCTTTCACCTTCGACAATTC
This sequence comes from Paracoccaceae bacterium, assembly GCA_031412255.1. Classification (GTDB taxonomy): domain Bacteria; phylum Pseudomonadota; class Alphaproteobacteria; order Rhodobacterales; family Rhodobacteraceae; genus Tabrizicola. The sequence continues at coordinate 49,999 of JANOCQ010000074.1, forward strand.
CATGGGCATCCCGATGCCGCTGGGTGAGGCGAATGTGACCGTGACCGGTGCCAACGCGCTGATCGACGGGCTGATCGCAACGGGACTGATCTCGGAAGACGACGCGATGGGCGCGCGGATGATGATGGGCATGTTCATGGTTCCCGGCGCCAGCGCGGACGAGCTGACCTCGAAGATCGAGGCCAAGGAAGGGATGCAGATCCTGGTAAACGGCCAGCCGCTGCCGATGTAAGTCCAGCGTGTTTTGATCGGAAAGGGGCGGGACTTGTTGTCCCGCCTTTTCTTTGCGGCGGTCGGCAGATCGCCCTAGGCCTGAATTGCGCGGCGCAGGTCGTCGCGGATCTGGGCCGACATGTAGTCGGTGAAAAGCTGGACCTTGGGGTCCTTCAAGCGACGGTGCTGGCTCAGCGCCGAAAGCTGGATCGGCAGAGGCGGCGTTTCGGTGGCGACCGGGACGAGACGGCCTTCGCGCAGGTGGTCGGCGACCTCGAACAGCGGTTTCAGGACGATGCCGCGACCGTCAAGCGCCCAGCCGGTCAGGACATCCCCATCATCGGACTCGAAGGGACCGTTGATCTCGAAGCGGCGCGGGCCGTCGGCGGTCTGCAGGGTCCACTGAAACTCCTTGGCGCCGGGAAAGCGAAGGTTCAGACAATCGTGCTTTTCGGCCAGCAAGGCCGCGCCGTTTGCAGGCATGCCGCGCCGCGCGACATAGGTCGGTGCGGCGCACAGAAGGCGCGGACAATCGGCGATGGTGCGCACCTTCAGGGTGGAATCCTCAAGCAGGCCCAGGTGGAACGAGACGTCGATCCCCTCGGCGACCACATCGATGCCGCGGTCCGAAAGCCGCAGGCGGACATCGATCTGGGGATACTGATCCTTGAACGCCGGCACGCGGGGCGCGATGAGGCGCCTGCCGATCCCCAGGGGAGCTGCGACAAAGATCGTGCCGCGCGGGTTTTGCGTGACGTCCATCACGGCGGCCTCGGCGTCGTCGATGGCTTCCAGCACGCGCCGGGCACCGTCATAGAAGATGCGGCCGTTCTCGGTCGGTTGCAGGCTGCGGGTCGTGCGGCTGAAGAGGCGCACGCCAAGGTGCTTTTCCAACTCGGAAATCCGGGCCGAGGCGACGGCAGGCGAGGTACGCTGGTCGCGGGCTGCCGCGGACATGCTGCCCAATTCGTAGACGCGGACGAACATGCGGATGTTGTTCACATAGGACATTCGGGGTCCATTCTTCGTCCGTGCTTGAAAGTGATGCGGGCTTTCTATGGATTAACAGAAAGGTGCCGCGCAGGATAGCGTTTCGAAAAGCATGGGGAGAGACGCGATGTACGACTGGGTCGTCTTGTGGGAATGGGTAGAGATCGCGGCGCGCTGGCTGCATGTGATCACCGCCGTCGCCTGGATCGGATCGAGTTTCTACTTCATCGCGCTGGACCTTGGATTGCACCGGGACCGGAACCTCGCGTCCGGCGCGGATGGCGAGGAGTGGCAGGTCCACGGCGGCGGGTTTTACCACATCCAGAAGTATCTGGTGGCCCCTGCGGCGATGCCGGATCACCTGGTCTGGTTCAAGTGGGAAAGCTATGCGACCTGGCTGTCGGGTTTCGCGATGCTGGTGCTGGTCTACTACCTCGGGGCCGAGCTGTTCCTGATCGACCCCACGGTGATGGAGCTTGAGGTCTGGCAGGCAGTGGCGATTTCGCTTGCGTCGTTGGCCTTTGGCTGGGTGGCCTACAATACGCTCTGCAAGGTCTTCGTGAACGCGAACCAGACGGTGTTGATGGTGGCGCTGTTCGGGGTGCTGGTGGCGATGTCGTGGTTCTACACGCAGGTCTTTTCAGGCCGCGCGGCAATGCTGCATCTGGGGGCCTTCACGGCCAGCATCATGTCGGGGAACGTGTTCTTCGTCATCATGCCGAACCAGCGCGTGGTGGTGGCAGACCTGAAGGCGGGGCGGAAGCCTGACCCGAAATACGGCAAGATCGCCAAGCAGCGATCGACCCACAACAACTACCTGACGCTGCCCGTCGTTTTTCTGATGCTGTCGAACCATTACCCGCTGGTTTTCGCGACCGAATGGAACTGGGTGATCGCCTCCCTTGTTTTCCTGATGGGCGTGACGATCCGGCACTGGTTCAACACCCAGCATGCCCGCAAGGGCAACCCGCACTGGACCTGGTTCGTGACGATGCTGTTGTTCCTGGCCATAGCCTGGCTGTCGACCGCGCCGATGCGCACCGTCGAGGGCGAGGCCAAGCTGCAGGGCGCGGCGCTGGTCTATGCCTCGGCACCCGGTTTCGGGGATGTGGTGGGGATCGTGCAGGGCCGGTGCTCGATGTGCCACGCGGCGGAACCGGGCTGGGAGGGCCTGCACTGGCCGCCGAAGGGTGTGGTGCTGGAGACCGAGGCTCAGATCGCCCATGAGGCGCGGCGGATCTATCTTCAGGCCGGCGTGACCCATGCTATGCCGCCGGGCAACCTGAGCTATATGGAGCCGCAGGAGCGCGCGGCGATCGTGGAGTGGTTCCGAAAGGCCGGGGCCGAGGACCCGGTCTGACGGGCAAGCAAAACTTTTCGAAAAGTTTTGCCAAATTCCTTCGAAGGAATTTGGGTCAGCCCTCGGTCCGGCTGTCGTTTTCGCGGTTCTTCGCGTAGCGCCGCATACCCGGCATTTCCGGCAGCCAATCTTCGCGCCGGATCATCCACAACTCATACGTCGGGCGGAAGACCGAGGGGTCGTCGAGACAGCCGAGGTTGATCCCGATCTCGTCTTCGATATGCGCGAAAACCGGAGAGCCGCAGTTCGGGCAGAAGCTGCGGTCGCGGTAGCTTCGCACCTCGCCTGTGATGGTCACGGCGGTTTCCGGAAAGATTGCCGAAGCGTGGAACAGGGCACCGTGGTTCTTGCGGCAGTCGATGCAGTGGCAAATACCGACGCGGTAGGGCTTGCCGATCGCGGTGAACCGCAGCGCGCCGCAAAGGCATCCGCCTGACACGCTGTCCATGCTAGTCCCCCAGCTTGGCATGAACCTCGTCGAGGTCGACAGGTCCCTTCGGTAGCTTGTTCCCCGGATTGTCGAAATCATAGCGGAAAAGCTGGAAATCGCGTTTGTAGATTTCCCACATCAGGTGCATCGACAGATCGTCGAAATAGGCCTCGACCGGATGGGCGCGTTTCGGCCCGTGGCCTTCGCTTTCGTTGAAACGGGGAATTGTGGCTAGGTCGACGGGATGTTTAACCTCGATATTGTCCAGCACCACCTGCATGCCGGGATTGAAATCCTCGGTGAAGAAGATGTGGTTGTAACGACCGCCATTGACGATGAAGGTCGACAGGTGGCCCGCCATGGCCGACCAGTGGATGTCCGGCTCCATCGGCTTTTTCCAGCGGATCGTGTCGCGGGCGAACAGAAGAAAGCGGCGGAAGCTGGCGATCTGGTCGAAGTCCTGCTTGCCATCTTCGCCGCCGACCTCGATTCCGTATTTCTGGATCAGAAGTGGCACCAGATTGCCGCGGTAGCGCTTGCCGTTCCTCTGGATGCCGCAAATCTTGTCAAAAAATGAGGAAAGGATGCGGGTATAAGGGTTCCTTACGCAGGTGAAGGCATAGACCTGCCGTGCACGCACCGTGCGTTCGATCACCGGCTGGCTGGCGTCCAGTGCCCATTTGTGCAGGCCCGAGGTCGCGTCGTGGATATCGCCGTCGAAGAATTGGCCATGATCCGAGTAG
>JANOCQ010000075.1:0-18833 GCA_031412255.1 Paracoccaceae bacterium
GTTCACCCGCGCCTCGGGCAAGATGTGCATGATGATCGCGCAGAACGGGCCGGGGATCACCAACTTCGTGACGGCGGTGAAGACGGCCTACTGGAACCACACGCCCTTGCTGCTGGTCACCCCCCAGGCCGCGAACAAGACCATCGGGATGGGCGGTTTCCAGGAAGTCGAGCAGATGGCCCTGTTCAAGGACATGGTCTGCTACCAGGAAGAGGTTCGTGATCCCTCCCGCGTGGCCGAGGTGCTGAACCGCTGCATCCTGCAGGCCAAGCGCCAGTCCGCCCCGGCGCAGATCAACATGCCGCGGGATTACTGGACGCAGGTGATCGACATAGCACTTCCGGCGGTGGTGGAGTTCGAGCGGCCCTCGGGCGGAGACGATGCGATGGCGGCGGCGGCGCAGCTTCTGTCCTCTGCCAGGTTCCCGGTTATCCTGAACGGGGCGGGCGTGGTGATTGGGGGCGCAATCCCGGCCTCGATGGCTCTGGCCGAACGCCTGACCGCCCCGGTCTGCGTGGGCTACCAGCACAACGACGCCTTCCCCGGCTCGCATCCCCTTTTCGCGGGGCCCTTGGGCTATAACGGTTCCAAGGCGGGGATGGAGCTGATTGCGCAGGCTGACGTGGTGCTGGCTTTGGGCACGCGGCTGAACCCGTTCTCGACCCTGCCGGGCTATGGGATCGACTATTGGCCCAAGGACGCCAAGGTGATCCAGGTCGACATCAACCCGAACCGGATCGGGCTGACCAAGCCGGTCTCGGTGGGGATCGTGGGCGACGCGAAGAAGGTGGCCGAGGGCATTCTGGCGCGGCTGTCGAAGACGGCGGGCGACACTGGGCGGGCGGAGCGGAAGGCGCTGATTGCGCAGAAGAAATCCGCCTGGGCGCAGGAACTCTCGTCGATGGACCACGAGCAGGACGATCCCGGCACCTCGTGGAACGACCGCGCGCGGAAGGCCAAGCCAGAGTGGATGAGCCCCCGCATGGCCTGGCGCGCGATCCAGTCCGCCCTGCCGCGCGAGGCGATCATTTCGTCGGACATCGGCAACAACTGCGCCATCGGCAACGCCTATCCGTCGTTCGAGGCGGGGCGGAAGTATCTTGCTCCCGGCCTCTTCGGACCTTGCGGTTACGGGCTTCCCAGCATCATCGGCGCGAAGATCGCCTGCCCGGATACCCCGGTGGTGGGCTTTGCCGGTGACGGGGCCTTTGGCATCGCGGTGACGGAACTGACCGCCATCGGCCGCCCCGAATGGCCGGCGATCACGATGGTCGTGTTCCGGAACTACCAGTGGGGTGCGGAAAAGCGGAATTCGACGCTGTGGTATGACGACAACTTCGTCGGGACCGAACTGGACGAGGGCGTGTCTTACGCCGGGATCGCCCGGGCCTGCGGCCTGCAGGGCGTGCAGGCGCGGACGATGGACGAGCTGACGGCGGCACTGCGGACGGCCATCGACGACCAGATGGCGGGCAAGACCACGCTGATCGAGGCCCTGATCAACCAGGAACTCGGCGAGCCCTTCCGCCGCGACGCGATGAAGAAACCGGTCGAAGTGGCGGGGATCTCCAAGGCCGACATGCGGCCGCAGGTCGTCTGATGCCCTTTGACCTCGGGCCGCTGGCACTGCTGTGGCTGGCGGTCGCCTGTCTGGTGGCGGGCTTTGTGCGGGGCTATTCCGGGTTCGGCTTCTCGGCTTTGCTGATCGCCGCCTCCAGTCTTGTGACCAATCCGCTGAACTTTGTGGCCGTTGTCGTCGTTCTGGAAACGGTAATGTCTATTCAGGCTGCCAAAGGGGCCGGGCCGGATGTTGACTGGAAGCGGGTTAGCTGGCTCTTGGGCGGAGCGGCCATCGGATTGCCGCTTGGACTGTGGATTCTGACCGGGGTTTCGGAAGACACCGCGCGTGCGGTGGTGTCGGGCTATGTGCTCCTCATGTGTGCCGTGCTTCTGGCGGGCTGGCGGCTGTCGCGCGAGGTGACGGGGGTGTCGAACGGCGTGGCGGGCGTGATCTCGGGCCTCGCCAACGCGCCGGGGATGGGCGGCCTGCCGGTGGCGGCGTTCTTTTCGGCGCAGCCGATGTCCGCCAGCGTCTTCAGGGCTACCCTGATCGCCTATTTCCCGCTTTTGGACATCTACTCGGCTCCGCTCTATTGGCTGGCGGGCCTGGTCAGTTGGGACACGCTTTGGGCCTCGCTTATCGCGCTTCCGTTGACACTGCTGGGAAACTGGCTGGGCGGGCGGCATTTCTTCGGGACAGATCCGCAGGAATTCAGGCGCTTTGCGACTATCCTGCTGGCGGCGCTTGCGGCGTTGGGACTGGCAAAGGCACTGGTCTGATGTGGCTGATCGTCAACGCCGGGTCGTCTTCGCTGAAACTGAAGGTCTTCGATGGGGACCGCGAGGTTTCCAGGGCCTTCGTCGGCGAAATCGGGCCGGAGGGCCACGCGGAGGCGATGGCGGACGGGCTTGTGCAGGCCGGGGTCCCCGTTGACCGCCTGACAGCTGCCGCACATCGGGTGGTGCATGGCGGCGCGGGGTTGACCGCGACCTGTCGGATGACGCCCGACGTGCTTAACCAGATCGAAGCCTGCGTGCCGCTGGCGCCGCTGCACAACCCGGCAAACCTGGTGGGAATTCAGGCCGTTGCGGCGCTGGCCCCCGACCTGCCGCAGTATGCGGCTTTCGACACGGCCTTTCATGCGACGAACCCCGAGGTCGCGGTGGCCTACGCCCTGCCGAAGGCCGAGCGCGACCGGGGCCTTCGCCGCTATGGCTTTCATGGCATCAGCTACGCCGCGCTGGTGCGGGTGCTGCGCGGGCGGGAAGAGCTGCCGCGGCGGCTTCTGGCCTGCCATCTGGGCAATGGCTGCTCTCTGGCGGCAATTCTGGACGGGCGGTCGGTGGCGACGACAATGGGGTATTCTCCGCTGGACGGGCTGACGATGGGGACGAGGACCGGGTCCATCGACGGCAATGCAGTCCTGCGGCTGGCGGAGCTGCACGGGGTAAAGCGGGCGGGGCGTATCCTGAACCGCGAGAGCGGTCTGCTCGGGCTCGGGGGCCACAGCGACCTGCGGGCGCTGCACGCGGCGGGAACACCGGAGGCGCGGTTCGCGCTGGAGCATTTCGCCTATTGGGCGGTGCGACACGCGGGGTCCATGGTCGCCGCGATGGGCGGCCTTGACGCTGTGGTCTTCACCGGCGGCATCGGCGAGAACGATCCCTGGATACGGACGAAAATCCTCTCTGGACTTGGGTATTTGGGAGTATCTTCCAGCGAACGCGCAAATCTACGGAACGAAAGCGTGCTACATGATGCGACAAGCCGTGTCGCGATCTGGACAGTCCCCGCTGACGAGGAGCGTCAGATTGCCCTTGAGGCGCAGGCCGTGATGGCCGGGGAGGGCGCGTGAACCAACCGAGTGTGGAGACGCAGCGCGAGGTCGGGGACGAGATCCGTCAGACCACCTGCTACATGTGCGCCTGCCGCTGCGGGATCAACGTGCACATGAAGTCCGGCAGTGTCGCCTATATCGAGGGCAACCGGGACCACCCGATCAACAAGGGCGTCCTTTGTGCGAAGGGCGCGAGCGGTATCATGCAGGTCACCGCGCCGTCGCGTCTGAAGGCGCCGTTGCGGCGAGTGGGGCCGAGGGGATCGGGCGCGTTCGAGGTGATCACCTGGGAGGAGGCGCTGACCACGGCGGTGGCCTGGATGAAGCCTCTGCGCGAGACGGCACCGGAGAAGCTGGCCTTCTTCACCGGCCGCGACCAGTCGCAAAGCCTTACCGGCTGGTGGGCGCAAAATTTCGGGACGCCGAACTATGCCGCCCACGGAGGCTTCTGTTCGGTGAACATGGCCGCCGGGGGCATCTACACCATCGGGGGGGCCTTCTGGGAATTCGGCCAGCCGGATTGGGACCGCACCAAGCTGTTCGTCATGTTCGGCGTGGCCGAGGATCATGACAGCAATCCCATCAAGATCGGCATCGGCAAGCTTAAGGCGCGCGGCGCGCGGGTGATTTCCGTGAACCCGGTCAGGACGGGCTATTCGGCGGTGGCGGATGACTGGATCGGGATCACGCCAGGGACCGACGGCTTGCTGATCCTGTCGCTGATCCATTGCCTGCTGGAAGCGGGGAAGATCGACCTTGACTACCTCGCGCAGTGGACCAATGCGCCTTTGCTGGTGAACGAGGCGGAGGGCCCGGAGAAAGGCCTGTTCGCCCGGAACGCCGAAAGCCAGCCTTTTGTGATCGACCGACGCAGCGGGCATCCGGCACCCTGGGATGGGAAGGGCGTGCAGCCCGACCTCGGGGCCGAGTGGCAGGGAAACCGGACGGTCTTTCGGCACATGGCCGAGGAGTATCTGAAGCCGGAGTATGCGCCGGAAGCAGTGGCGTCTCGATGCGGCGTCACGGCCTCGCGGATCCGGGCGCTGGCGGCAGAACTGGCCGAGGTGGCCTTCGATCAGGCCATCGTGCTGGACCAGCCCTGGACCGATTTTCGGGGCAACGAGCATGCGAACATGCCGGGCCGCCCGGTCAGCTTCCACGCCATGCGCGGGATTTCGGCCCATTCCAACGGCTTCCAGACCGCGCGGGCGCTGCATCTTTTGCAGATCATCCTTGGCAGCTTGGAGACGCCCGGCGGCTACCGGCTGAAACCGCCCTACCCGAAGCCGATCGAGGCGCACCCGACGCCGCATTTCGTCACCACGCCCGGCAAGCCCCTGACCGGCCCGCACCTGGGCTACGTCCGCTCACCCGACGATCTGTGCCTCTTGCCCGACGGAAGCCCCGCCCGGATCGACAAGGCGTTTTCCTGGGAGAACCCGTTCTCGGCACACGGGATGATGCACATGGTCATCCCCAACGCCCATGCCGGGGACCCGTACCGCATCGACACGCTGTTTCTCTACATGGCGAACATGGCGTGGAACTCCTCCATGAACTCCGCCCGCGTGATGGAGATGCTGACCGAGGAGCGCGACGGCGAGTATGTGATCCCAAGGATCATCTACTCTGACGCCTACGCCAGCGAGATGGTCGCCTACGCCGACCTGATCCTGCCCGACACGACCTATCTGGAACGGCACGACTGCATCAGTCTGCTGGACCGCCCGATCTCCGAGCCAGACGCCGCCGGCGACGCGATCCGCTGGCCGGTACTGGAGCCCGACCGGGAGGTGCGCTGCTTCCAGTCAGTGCTTTTGGACCTGGGGGCGAGACTGGGACTGCCGGGGATGGTGAACGAGGATGGCAGCCCGAAGTTCAAGGACTACGCCGACTACATCGTGAACCACCAGCGCAGGCCAGGTGTCGGCCCGCTGATGGGCTTTCGCGGGAACGGTGAGGCGCAAGGCCGCGGCGCGCCGAACCCCGAACAGATGCAGCGCTATATCGACAACGGAGCCTTCTATCAGGCGCATGTGCCCGCCGAGGCCAGTTTCTACAAACCCTGGAACGCGGCCTACCAGGACTGGGCCGTGAAGCTGGGGCTCTACGAATCCCCGCAGCCCTACCTTTTCAACATCTGGTCCGAACCCCTGCGCCGCTTTCAGCTGGCCGCCGAGGGCTTTGGGCCCCGCCAGCCGCCCGACCACCTGCGCGCGCGGCTGAAACAGGCAATGCACCCGTTGCCGATCTGGTACGCTCCCTTCGGGGATGAGGATGCCGCCTTCGGCTATCCGGTTCATGCCCTGACGCAGCGACCAATGGACCAGTATCATTCCTGGGGCAGCCAGAACGCCTGGCTGCGGCAGATCAAGGGGCGGAACTACCTCTATCTGCCGACGAAGATCTGGGAGGCGCAGGGCTTTGCCGAGGGCGACTGGGCGCGGGTCTCGAGCCGAGTGGGGACCATCGTGGTGCCCGTGGCGCATATGGCCGCGCTGAACGAGAACACGGTCTGGACCTGGAACGCGATCGGCAAGCGCAAGGGGACTTGGGCGCTGGATGCCGACGCGCCCGAAGCGACGACGGGGTTCCTTCTGAACCCCCTGATCTCGGAACTGCTGCCCGACCGCGATGGAGTGCGGCTGTCGAACTCTGACCCCGTGACCGGCCAGGCCGCCTGGTTCGACCAGCGCGTGCGAGTAGAAAGAGTTGCCGAGGCCGACCATCCGCGCGGGACGGTGGAGCCGTTGTTCGAGAAACTCCCCGACCCTCCGCGCGCCGGTGCCGGCCGGGGCCAAAATTCTACGAAGAATTTTGCCAAAAGTTTTCGAAAACTTTTGGGTCTGGCGGAGGCCGAGCGATGACAGCCTTGCCGCGCGCCACCGAGAAGAAACTGGGTCTGGTCATCGACCTTGACACCTGCGTCGGCTGCCAGGCCTGCGTCACCGCCTGCAAGGGCTGGAACGACGCCGGGATCGGGCTGTCCGACCAGGACCCCTACGGCGCGGACCCATCGGGGACATTCCTGAACCGCGTGCATTCCTACCAGGTCGAGGTTCCTGATGGCCCCGCGCAGGTGGTGACCTTCCCGCGCTCTTGCCTGCACTGCGACGTGGCACCTTGCGTCACCGTCTGCCCGACGGGGGCCAGCTACAAGCGGGCCGAGGACGGGATCGTTCTGGTCAACGAGGACGCCTGCATCGGCTGCGGCCTTTGCGCCTGGGCCTGCCCTTACGGCGCGCGCGAGATGGACGCGGATCAGGGCGTGATGAAGAAATGCACGCTCTGCGTCGACCGGATCTACAACGAGACCCTGCCGGAAGAGGACCGCGAGCCCGCCTGCGTGCGGACCTGCCCGACCAATGCCCGCCACTTTGGCGATCTGGCGGACCCGGAAAGTGCGGTGTCGAAGCTGGTGGCCGCGCGGGGGGGCTATGATCTGATGCCGGACATGGGGACGAAACCGACCAACAAATACCTGCCGCCGCGCAAGAAGGGTCCGGGAACGGCCAGCCCGCTGGCGCCCTTGCTGGACGTCAAGGCCACCGGGATCGCTGGCTGGCTGGACCGGATGCTGGGGAAGATCTGATGCATCCGGCACCTTCGGTCATCCTGTTCTCCACCCTCTCGGGCCTCGGTTTCGGCTTTCTCGCCTTCCTGGGCTGGGGCGCGCTTCAGCCGTCGGGATGGGCGGCGTTCTTCCTGTGGGGCCTTGGCTACGGGTTGGCGGTGGGGGGGCTGATGGCCTCCACTTTCCACCTCGGCAACCCGAAGAACGCGCTGAAAGCCTTCACCCAATGGCGGACAAGCTGGCTCAGCCGCGAGGCCTGGGCCTCGGTCGCGACGCTGTTGCTGCTTGCTCCGGTGGCGCTGTCCGAAATTACCGGGTTTGCGATGCCCCACATCCTGGGCAAGGTCGGCGGCCTGCTGGCGTTGGTCACGGTCTTCACCACGGCGATGATCTACACCCAGATCAAGGCGGTGCCGCGCTGGCATCACTGGCTGACGCCGTTGATGTTCCTAAGCTTTGCCATAGCCGGAGGGGCGTTGCTCTCCGGTCAGGTCTGGGCATCCATCCCGCTGCTGGCGGTGGGCGGGGTTCTGCTGGCGGTCTGGCAGGTGGGGGACGGGGCCTTCGCGAAAGCCGGGCAGACGATGGGCACGGCGACTGGCCTCGACCGGCTGGGTGTGCCCTCGGTCCTTGACCCCGCGCATACGGCGGGGAACTACCTCAAACGCGAGATGATCTTCGTCGTCGGGCGCAAGCACGCCGCGAAATTGCGGAAGCTCACGCTGGGACTGGCCTCGATCGCTCCGGCCCTGGTGCTGCTGCTGCCGCTGGAGGTCTGGAGCATCTCCCTGGCCGCAATCCTCCACTTTGCAGGCGCGTTAACTGCCCGCTGGCTGTTCTTTGCGCAAGCCGAGCATGTCGTGGGACTTTACTACGGCGCGCGGGAGTGATCCTTTCACGGCCATGAGCGCCTTCAAGACCTATGACATTCGCGGTCGTCTCGGGACGGACCTGACCGAAACCATCGGCCACCGGATCGCCCGCGCCTTCGCCCTGGTTACGGGCGCCGACGCGGTAGTGCTGGCGCGCGATTGCCGCGAAAGCTCACCTGGTCTGGCAGATGCCGTGGCGGCGGGGCTGGTGGCGCAGGGCGTGCAGGTGCTGGATCTTGGCCTTGCCGGGACCGAGGAGATGTATTTCGCCACCGCACATCTTGGGGCAGGGGGCGGGATCTGTGTCACCGCCTCGCACAATCCGCGCGAATACAACGGGATGAAGCTGGTCGGGCGAGGGGCGGTGCCGCTGCCCGACGCGGATTTCGCCCGGATCAGGGCGCTGACCGAGACGGAAGGGAGCTTTGACCGGCTGCCGGGAGGCGCGCGGGAGGATCGCTCCTCGGTGCGCGCCGACTATGTGGCGCATGTGGCGGCGCTGGTGGGGCAGGGGATCGGGCCGTTGCGGCTGGTGATGAACGCGGGGAACGGGGCGGCGGGGCCGACGCTGGATGCGCTGGCCGAGGGGCTGGCGGAAGGTGGCGCGCGACTGGACTTGGTGCGGATGCACCACGCGCCGGACGGCAGCTTTCCGAACGGCATCCCGAACCCGCTTCTACCGGAAAACCGCCCGGCGACGGCCCAGGCGGTGCAAGCGGCAGGAGCGGATTTCGGGGTGGCCTTCGACGGCGACTTCGACCGCTGCTTCCTTTTCGACGGCGAGGGTGGCTTCGTCGATGGCGAGCATGTGGTGGCGCTTCTTGCGGCGGCGCATCTGGTGGCCGAATCCGGTGCGACGATCATCCATGACCCCCGGGTGATCTGGGCGGTGCAGGATGCTGTGCTAAACGGCGGCGGACGGTCGGTCCTGGCGCCGACGGGACATGTCTTCCTGAAAGCCGCGATGCGGCGCGAAGGCGCGGTCTACGGCGGCGAGATGAGCGCGCACCACTATTTCCGCGGCTTCATGGCCTGCGATTCGGGGATGATCCCCTGGCTGATGGTGGCACGGCTGGTGTCGCAATCGGGGCGCAGTCTGACCGAAATGGTCGGCGCACTGCGACGCGACTTCCCGTCATCGGGTGAGATCAACTTCCGCGTGACCGACCTGCCCGGCGTCGTGGCACGGGTCTCTGCAGCATTGGAACCCGAAGCGCGGTCGGTGGACCGCACCGATGGGTTGAGCCTGGACTTCGGCGATTGGCGGATGAACCTGCGCGCCTCAAACACCGAACCGCTGCTGCGGCTGAACGTTGAGGCGCGGGGAGACGCGGGCCTGGTGGCCATTGGTGTGGCCCGAGCAAGCGAACTGATAAACGGCTGACGCCGGTCAGGCGGAGACGGTGGCGGAGACGGTGGTGCCGACAGGCTGCTTGCGCAGCATCGGCCAACCGCGCCGGAACACCGGAATGACCGGCATGTCGTCGGCAAGGGCCTGCAGGCGGTTTTCGCGCTGTTGCAAACGAGCAATCTCGGCCCGGATATCGGCAAGTTCGTCAGCAAGTGTAAGGCGGGCTGCGGCCATCATGGTCCTCCTTTGTTCTGTCAGGCCAGCATCGACTCGATTCCTGAAGACTTTGCTAAGTGAAAGAACGAAAGCAGATTGTTTCTTTCCCGACGGCTTGTGTCGCGTTGAATTCAGGCCCAACCTCGATGGGCTTGCAGGGTGGGTGTCATGTGGGATTTCAGTGTTTTCCGGGCGCTGGGTCTGTTGCTGCGGACCTTTCCGTTCGTTCTCTTCCGCATTGCAATTTGTCTTGCGATCGCCGTCGCCCTGGCTCTTGGTGGCCTGGCGGGGTCTGCGGTAGAGCAGCTTTTCGGCAACGCAGCAGGGACCGTCGGTGCTGTCTGGGGCGGGGCTGCGGGCCTGCTGGTTGTGGCTGCACTGATCCATCTCCGCCGCGACCGACTTCTATTTGTCGTGAAGGCTGGCCATATCGCCCTGATGGTCGAAGCTCTGGATGGACGACGCCTGCCAGTTTCGATCGGGCAAATCGGTCTGGCCCGTGCCGTTGTCTCCGAGCGATTTGTCGAGGCTCGCTCTCTGCTGGCGCTCGACCGGTTGATCCGCGCCGTGATCCGCACCGCCACGAGGATGGTGGATGGCCTTCTTGAGGGGTTTCTGCCGCTCGCGCTGCTTGATCGGCTGGTCCGGTCCACGGGGCTGCATTTGCGGCTGGCCATGGGTCTGATCGTCGCAGTGGTTCTTGGTCATGCGATCCGATCTCGATCGGAAAATGCCTGGGAGGCGGCGCATGATGGACTCGTGCTGTACACGCAGAACGCGCGGCCACTGCTGACCAGCGCCGTGTCGCTGCAACTGGTCGGCTGGGGGCTGGCGGGGGTGCTGGTGCTGGCGCTTCTGTCCCCGGCGGCGACGGCTGCCGCTTTTCTGCCGTCAGTCCCCGGGGCGGCGCTCCTGCTGGCCGCGCTCTCGGCCTGGGTGGCGAAGGCCGCGCTTTACGATCCTTTTGCCACGGCCTGCATGCTGCAGCTTCACTTGCGCCTGACCGAGGCACAGGAGCCGCTGCCCGAATGGCGCGGCCGGCTGACCCAGGTTTCGGACAAGTTCCGTCAGCTGGGCGAGCGGGCGCTTGGCTGGGGCGCATAGACAGCACGCGTGCGCCCCCGGTTCGGGGCCCAAAGGCATGAAATTGCACCGAAGGCCGGTTGCGGCATCCGGTCTTCTGTGGCAAGACTGACGATGATGCCAACCATACCGATGAGTTCAGAATGAGCGAATTCGCCACCCGCCGCGTTATGATGGTGGATACGCAGGTCCGCCCGTCGGATGTGACCAAATTTCCGATCATCGACGCGATGCTGACCGTCCCGCGCGAAACCTTCGTGCCCGACAACCAGCGTGAGGCGGCATATGTTGGCGAAAACCTGACGCTCGCTCCGGGACGGGTGGTGCTTGAAGCGCGGACACTGGCCAAACTTCTGGATGCATTGGACGTGCGGCCGCAGGACCTGGTGCTGGATGTGGGCTGCGGCCTTGGATATTCTGCCGCCGTGATCGCTCGTCTGGCCGAAACCGTCGTCGCGCTGGAAGAGGACGAAGCCCTGGCTGCGGATGCGCAGCGCATCCTGTCGGAAGAGGGTGTGGACAATGCCGTTGTGGTTGCGGGCAAGCTTACCGAAGGCTCGGTCAAGTGCGCGCCTTATGACGTCATCACCATCGAGGGCGGCGTCGAAGAGGTGCCGGAAGCGCTTCTGGCCCAGCTGAAAGATGGCGGCCGGATCGGCGCGATCTTCGTCGACGGCGCGGTCGGGACAGCCCGTATCGGCTACAAGACCGACGGCAAGATCACCTGGCGGTCGGTGTTCAACGCCGGCGCTCCGATTTTGCCCGGCTTTGCCAAACGGCGCGGATTTACACTTTAGGCCTGAACCGGCCCTGTCCGGCTTGGGCCCCGTGCCCATACGGATTTTGAAGAAACGCCCGCCCGACCAATGGATCGGGCTTAAGCAAGGCAGGTCAAAATGCGTGGATGGCTTCTGTCAATGTTGGTTGTGCTGGTCGGGCTGAGTGCACCCCATGGCGCCAAGGCCGAAACGCTGGCCGATGCGCTGACGGCCGCCTACAAGAATTCGAACCTGCTTGACCAGAACCGGGCGGTGCTGCGCGCAGCGGATGAAGGTGTGGCCGAAGCGGTCTCGGCCCTGCGTCCGGTGGTTGCCTATACGCTGCAAGGGGCCTGGCAGCGGGCCGAGGTCATGGGACCTTTCGGCCCGTCGGTGAACGAGGGGCTGTCCGCTTCGTTGTCGCTGAGTGCCGAGCTGACAATCTGGGATGCGGGTCGTCGGCAGATCGGCATCGAGATCGCCAGGGAAAGCGTGCTGGCCACGCGGCAGGCACTGATCGAGGTGGAGCAGAACGTTCTTTTGGCCGCGGTAGAGGCCTACGTAAACGTGCGCCTGGCCCAGGAGGTCGTGGTGCTGCGCCAAAGCAACCTGCGCCTGATCACTCAGGAACTGCGGGCGTCGCAGGACAGGTTCGAGGTGGGCGAGATCACGCGAACAGACGTCTCCATCGCCGAAGCGCGACTTGCGGCCTCTCGTGCGGCTCTGGCTTCGGCCGAGGGCCAGCTGATGATCGCACGCGAGGCCTACAAGGCTGCCACGGGCGCCTATCCCGGCAATCTTGCGCCCCTGCCCAGGGCCCCGGTATTGCCGCGGACCATGGAAGAGGCACAGTCCGTCGCGCGCGGTACGCATCCTCTGATCCGGCAGGCTCAGCACCAGGTTACGGTCGCAGACCTGCAGGTCGACCTTGCCAAGGCAAGCCGGGCGCCAACCATCGGGCTGGGGGCCACCATCCGTACCGATGACGACGACCTGCAATCGCAGTCGCTGGGCCTTTCGATGAACCAGACGCTGTATGCGGGCGGGCGTCTGTCCTCGCTGCAGCGTCGGGCAATTGCTGGAAAGGACTCGGCGCGGGCGGGCTTGCAGCAGACCGCCGTGGGCATTCTGCAGAACGTCGGGGTAGCCTGGGCGAACCTGGCCGTGGCCGCAGCTTCCATCGAAGCATCGGACTTGCAGATCAGGGCCGCGCAGGCTGCCTTCGACGGCGTGCGTGAAGAAGCCGCCGCCGGTACCCGGACCACTCTGGACGTGCTTGACGCCGAACAGGAACTTCTGGATGCCCGCAATGCCCGCCTTGAGGCCGAGGCGCAGCGCTACGTCGCCGTTTATCAGGTTCTTGCCACGATGGGACTCCTGACCGTCGACCATCTTCAGCTTGGCATTCCGACCTACGACCCCGAGGCCTACTATGGCGCGGTCGAGAAGGCTCCGTCCCATTCTGCACAGGGCAAGAAGTTGGATCGCATCCTGGACAAGATCGGCAACTGAGCTAAAGGCCGCGCTGCAGAAGGTGATTTCTGTTGCCTTTCTTGGGCTTGGCGGGGTAAGTTGACCTTCTAGCAGATACAAGCGAGCGGATGATCCCATGGCGGGGCCCTTGAGTTCTGAGGAGATCGAGGATGTCGTCTCCTCGGTACGGCGGCTTGTTTCGAACGAGCAATCCTCGCGCCGGCTCAGCCGTGACCTTGGTGCTGAAAAGCTGCTCCTTACCCCTGCATTGCGGGTTGTGTCGGAAACCAGTCGGCTTGCGCCCCTGATTCTGGAAACGCAGATTGATGAACCGGCGGCGGATACGGCCGAGGAAATCTTCGAGGACCATCTGGCCGCGGCGCTGGACGATGACGCCGTCGAACTGATCGAAGCCGATTGGGAGGATGAACTCTGGGCCGGCTCCGACGTCGTTCCGCTGAACGAGGTCGCGCTGACCGCCGAAGAAGCTGAAGTGCTTTCACCGTCCATGGAAGATGCCGAAGACATCCTTGCACAGTCCGAGTTGCTGCCCGCACCATGGGCCGAAGCCGCAGAACCCATTCCCTTTATCCCGCTACGCCGCCGGACTGAGGAGCTTGCCGCCCGCTTAACCGCTGGCGTCGTCGTGAACCAGCCGGCAGACACCCCGCAGGTGCCCGAGCCAGCGCTGGAAATTGAGGCGTCTGCGGACACGGAGAAAGCCGAAGAGGCCGCGCCGGTGATCGTGGAACCGGACGAGCCACTTCTGACCCCTTCCGAACCTGTGGAGTCCCGTGACCCTCAGCCGCAGAGCCCGCCTCCACATTCCACCGCGACCGAGATCGTGGACGCCGATGGTACGCCTTTGGCCGTTCTTGACGAAGCGGCTCTGCAAGAGATCGTGCGCCAGATGATCCGCGAAGAGCTGCAGGGCGATCTGGGCGATCGGAGTTCCCGCAACCTCAGCATGCTGGTACGGGCTGTAATCAACCGGGCCCTGATGGCGCGGGATCTGGACTAGCCTTGATCCACAAATGAAAACGCGCCCCGTGGGGCGCGCATCGGTCAGGCCTGTGGGCCGATCACGCGGCTTCAGCCTGCTCCAGCTCCAAAGCGTGGCGACGCTCGGATTCTTCGCGCGAAAGCGCCACCGAGGTCCGTACGCCTTTGGCGACGAATTCCATCAGTCCTTTCACGACGCGCTCGTTGGGGTCGATCCCGGCGCAGGACAGCACCTCACGGCCATCGCGCGACCGCGCCCAGCGGGCAATCTGGTCCGGGCCGTTGCCATACTTCTTGTCGTCAGCAATGGCGTCGTCCAAGGCCGCCAGAACCACGGCGGCAAAGAGTTTGCGTGCACGCTGCCCCTGCTCGAAATTGAAGGCGGTGCTGTCGATGGTGTCACGCATCGGGTTTTCCTTTTTTCTTGCTCTTGTCTTTCGCGGCGTTCGTGGGTTGTAACGGTTTGAACACGATTCGGGCTGACCGCTTTTGGAATGACTGCTATGCGCCTGGTGCATAGCACATTCCTTGTCGCACTGTATTTAGTCGTATCGATCCGGTGATCATACCGAGATATGGGGGAGGGGGACAGTCTTTCAACCTTTGGTTTACATTTTCTTGCCGAAGCGCACGCCCGGTTCAGACCGGCTGGCATGGGTCCAGGCGAAGGCGGGCGGTGCCGGCCTGCATGGGCTGGTCGGCCCGATCGAAGCGCAAATAGGCGATGGCATGACCGCCCGACTGGGTAAAGAGCGTTCCCGCAGGTCTGCCATCAGCCAGAATCTCGGTGCCCACCGGGGCTGAACCCTCGATGGTGACCCGCACCAGTCCCTTGCGCAGTTCGGTCTTGTGCTTCATCCGCGCTGTGACTTCCTGACCTACGTAGCAGCCCTTGCGGAAGTCGACGCCGTGCAATCGCTCGAAACCCGCCTCCAGGAGGTAGCTGTCATCCGGCACCAGTTCGATGCCGCTTTCCGGGATCACGTGCCGGACGCGGATGGCGTCCCAGTCCACCGGCGTCTCGGGTCCGAGGTCACTGCCGTAAATCCGCCAGCCAAGAGCAGGGTGGCGGGGATCGGGCAGGGCGGCTTCAGGTGGTTGGCCAATACCGCGGCGGACAATCAGGGACGAAGGCTGGATCTGCACATCGGCACGAAGCCGGTACAGCGTGAGGCGACGCAGCGTATCGGCGGCAAGCGACGCCGCAACATCGATCAGCAGCTGCCCCCCCGGAAGGTGCACCACAAAGAAGTCGGCCAGATACTTGCCCTGAGGGGTCAGAAGCGCCGCCCATACGATGCCGGGGCTGGTCTCCAAGGGACGCAGGTCGTTCGAGACTAGTCCCTGCAGGAAAGCGAGCGCATCCTGTCCGGTAATCTTCCAGATGTGGCGTTCGGATTGGGTCATTGCAGGCAGTCTAAGGTCAGGACCCGACGGGTGAAAGCCTCAGTCACGCAGTTGTGCCTCTTGCAGCTGGGCGTAAAGTCCGCGTCGCGCCATCAACTGGTCATGCGTGCCTTCCTCGATCAGCCGGCCGTGGTCGAGGACGATGATCTTGTCCGCACTTTTCACCGTGGAAAGCCGGTGTGCGATCACCAGAGTCGTCCGGTTCGCCTGCGCCCGTGACAGCGCGGCCGAGACGGCGGCCTCGGTCCGGGTGTCCAGAGCCGAGGTGGCCTCGTCCAGAAGCAGAACGGGCGCGTCGGCCAGAAGCGCGCGGGCGATCGCTACCCGCTGGCGCTGTCCGCCGGAAAGCGCAGATCCGCGTGTGCCGACTGGAGTCTCCAAGCCAGACGGCATCCCGGCCACGAAGCTTGATACCTCGGCATCGTCCAGCACTTCGGCAAGGCGCGCCACATCCCGGTCGGTGCGCCCCAGAAGCAGGTTCTCGCGCAGAGTCTCGTCAAAAAGGGCAGCATCCTGGGTTACTGCTGCCAGCAAGGCACGCTGGTCGAAAAGGCTCAGATCCTGAACATCCACGTCACCGATCAGGATACGCCCGGCCTGGGGTTCGATCAGGGCAGCGATCAGCTGGAAAACCGTGGTCTTTCCGGCCCCGGACGACCCCACCAGCGCGGTGACCTTTCCAGCTTCGGCGGTGAAGCTGAGTCCGTCCAGCACCGGTCGGTCAGGATAGGTGAAGCGCACGTTCTCGAAGCGGACTTCCGGCGCACCACTGGCTGGGTGCGCCCGACTTTGCGCAGGGCGGGTGCCGGAGGGTTGGGTGTCGAACAGCGCGAACACCCGCTCCAGGCTGGCTTCTGCCACCTGCCACTGGCCCGCAAGGTCGCTAAGGCGGCGGATCGGCTGGAAGGTCAGCGCCATGGCGGTGAAGAACGACATGAACTCGCCCGTCGTCCGCTCACCACTGGCGACTTCGGCCCCGCCCAGCATCAGCACTGCGAAAAAGCCCAGCCCGGTGATCACGTCGACAAGCGCCGGCATCGCTGCCCGGCCAAGCGCGGTCTTCACCTCGGCGCGGACGATGGTGTCGATGATCCGCTGGAACCGCGAGGTCTGGTATTCTTCCATCCGGTTCAGCTTGACCGACTGGATGCCGTGAAAGATCTCGTCCAGCCGCGTGGCGCGCAGCCCGGATTGCTCGCGGGTCAGCATCGCCTTGCGACGCAGGTAGCGCCGCAGAAGATAGGCGGGAAACAGCAACAGCGGCGCGCCGATCATCGCGGCGGCGGTCCAGTAGGGATCAATCCAGATCGCCACCATGAAAAGCCCGACAAGCGACACGAGATCGCGGCCGACACCGCCGATCACCAGGACCGCGGCACCCTGCGCGGCCATCGTGTCACCCTGCACCCGCTCTATCAGCTTGCCAGGCGAATGCTCCTGAAAGAAACTGGCGTCCAGCGTCAGCAGGTGGCGCACCAGATCGACCTGCATCGCGCCCGCAGCGTGCTGGTTGACGCGCGTCAAAAGCCAGCGTCCCAGGATCGAGGTGATCGCCCGCAGGACGAAAAGGCCAAGGATCGCCGCGCCAACCCAGATCAAGAGCCCCGCGCCACCTTCGGCGAAGACCACATCGAACAGTGGCTTCAGCATGTAGGACAAGAGACCCAGCGTCGACCCCTCGACCATCATGATCAGGAAGGTGATCACGATGAGGGTTAGATGCGGCCGCAGGTACAGGCCGAAATAGCGCCGGAAAAGCTCGCGCGAGGAATAGGGACGGTCGGTGTCCGGGGCGTGGCTTTCGTCCTGCATGGCGTGGGTTTAGCCGGAAAGACCGCAACCCTCAAGCCGCACCGGATTGACGCTGCCTGCGGTCGGGCCTAGCCATGTGCGGCAAGTGAAGGAGAGATGCATGAGCCTTGCCAACGGCCGCCCCTACCTGGCCATCCCTGGCCCTTCGGTGATTCCCGACCGGGTGCTGCGCGCCATGCATCAGGGATCGCCCAACATCTACGAAGGTCCCCTGATCGAGATGGTGGCGTCGCTTTTCCCCGATCTACGCGCCGTGGCGGGGACGGTGGGCCATGTGGCGATGTACATCGGCAACGGCCATTCGGGGTGGGAGGCGGCGAACGCGAATCTCTTCAGCCGGGGCGACAAGGCCCTGGTGCTGGCGGTGGGGCAGTTCGGCATCAGCTGGGCCAATTCGGCCCGCGCGATGGGGATCGAGGTCGAGGTGCTGGATTTCGGCAAATCGTCCCCCGCCGACATGAACCGGGTCGAGGCTGCGCTGCGCGCGGATACGGGTCACCATATCAAGGCGGTCCTGACGACGCATGTCGACACCGCAAGCACGATCAAGACCGACATCCCGGCGCTGCGGGCGGCAATGGATGCGGCGGCGCATCCGGCGCTCTTGGCGGTGGACTGCATCGCATCCCTCGGCTGCGACGAGTTCCGGATGGATGACTGGGGCGTGGACGTGATGGTAGCGGCCTGCCAGAAGGGGTTGATGACCCCGCCGGGAATGGCTTTCGTGTGGTTCTCGGAGGCAGCCCGTCTGCGCTGCGGCAAGTCGGACCTCGCCACGCCGTATTGGGCCTGGGGCCCTCGTGCCGAGCCGGAGGAGTTCTGGCAGATCTGGGACGGCACCGCGCCGACCTCGCACCTCTTCGGCCTGCGCGAGGCTTTGGACATGATCCACGAAGAGGGCCTGCCGAACGTCTGGAAGCGCCACCATACGCTAGCCAGTGCGGTCTGGGCGGCCTTCGACTGCTGGTCCGCAGGCAACCCCGCCATCGGGATGAACGTCGCCGCCCCGGCAGACCGGGGCTGGTCGGTGACTGCCGCACGCTTCGGTGCCCCTTACGCCACACAACTGCGCGAATGGTGCGAGCAGAAGGCGGGCGTGACCCTTGGCATCGGCCTTGGCATGGCACCTTCGACCGATCCGGCCTACCACGGGTTCCTGCGGGTGGCGCATATGGGCCACGTCAATGCCCACATGACCCTTGGCGCATTGGCGGTCATGGAGGCGGGAATGGTCGCGCTTGATATCCCGCACGGACAAGGAGCCTTGGCGGCAGCGGCAAAAGTGGTGGCCAAAGGCGCGCAGTAGCGCGTCCTAAGCCTTCACCCGCCGCTCGCGGACCGAGATGTAGATTGCCGATCCGATCAGGATCGTGACTCCAAGCACTGTCCAGTGGTCGGGCAGGTCGCCGAAGAAGGCAAAGCCCAGGACCGTTGCCATGATGATCTCGGTAAACGCCAACGGTGCCAACAAAGACGCCTCGCCATGCTCATAGGCCTTGGTGATCAGCACATGGCCCAGCGTCGCAATCACCCCAAGCGCCGCCAGCATCACCCATTGCACCGGGCTTGGGCCGACCCAGAGGACCGGCAGGGCAAAAGCCATCAGCCCCGCCCCGATGGCAGAAGTCTGGAAGTTCAGCACCATCGCGTTGGCGGCGCCCGCCATCGCCCGCGTCAGCACCAGATATGTTCCCAGAGCCACCCCCGACCCCAGCGCAAGGAAGGTGCCCGGGTTCACCTCGACCAAGCCAGGTCTGATAATGACCAGAGTTCCAAGAAAACCCACTGCGACGGCGGCCCAGCGGCGCGGTCCGACCTTCTCGCGCAGGGCCAGCGCTGACAGGATTACGATCACCAGCGGGTTGACGAAGAAGATCGCCAGCGCAT